>CAZTHM010000217.1:0-6697 GCA_964613505.1 uncultured Acidobacteriota bacterium
CACCGATTTCCGCGCACGGCGATATCCCACATTCGGCGGTGGATTCATCAGCACAGTTAGCCTGCTCGGCCTGTGCTCAAATTCTGTGTTAGCATACTTTAGATGTACGACGAGATTGTGCCCGTCACAGAAAACCGGCCGCTCACCGGCGGGCATTTCCTCCTCAGCGTTTGCGCCCCGCGCGCGGCGCGTGCCGCACGCCCCGGCCAGTTCGCCATGATTCAATTGCTCGGCCGCTCGGACGTCCTGCTGCGCCGTCCAATGAGCATCTACGACGTGTTGGCGGGCAATGGGCGCGCGCCAAGCCGCCGCAAAAAGCAATCGCCCGAGGTGATGCAATTCCTTTACAAGGTCGTCGGCCGCGGCACGGATTTGATGGCCAGACTCCAGCCGGGCGACAAGGTTGGATTGCTCGCGCCGCTGGGACACGGATTCTTCGCTGAGGATTTCCTCCCCAAGGCGCGTGAGGCCGATGAAGTGCTGCACGTTGCGGGAGGAATCGGGATCGCCGCGCTGCTCCTGCCGGCAAGAGAGCTGGCGCGAGCGGGAATTCGCCAGCGGCTGTTCTTTGGCGGACGGACGAAAGCGGACCTGGTTGGCATCGAGGATTTCAAGCCGCTCGTGCAGCAAACTGTATTGGCGACCGAGGACGGCTCGCGCGGCCATGAGGGGTTTGTCACCCGGCCCCTCGAGACCCACCTATCGAAACACCCTAACAAGAAATTCCTGCTGATGGTTTGCGGGCCGTGGGCGATGCTCGAAGCCGCAGTCCGACTCTCCCAGAAGCATGCCCAGCCGTGCCTCGTCTCGATGGAAAACCGCATGGGATGCGGGCTGGGCGTCTGCCTCGGATGCTGCATCCGAGTGGTCGGCGAAGGACACGGGAGTTACCAGCGTGTGTGTACGGAAGGACCGGTGTTTTGGGCGGAGAGAGTCGTCTGGGAGCGAGAGGGCATTCCGAAAACCTAAAGGAAAATCAAAAGGCAAAAGTCAAAAATCAAAAGGCAAAGGTTAGAACCCCAGGCAAGGCGAAGCTTCATGGCGAGAACTTCGGCGAGCGTTAAAGCAGAGTCAAAAGTGAAAGCGAGTAACGGCAGGGGAAAGATCGCTCCGGTGGGAGACTTCGTGCCGAAGATCGACACGACGATCGCGGGAGTCCGCTTTCAGAACCCGGTGATGACGGCCAGCGGCACGTTCGGCTACGGCCAGGAGTTTGCCCAGGTCATTGACTTGAACCAACTGGGTGGAATCTGCGTGAAGGGCATCTCGGCCGAGCCGATGGCAGGCAATCCTCCCCCTCGCATCTATGAAACCGATTCCGGAATGTTGAACGCCATCGGGCTGCAGAACGTCGGCGCCCGAAAATTCCTGGAAGAGAAGCTCCCCTTCCTCCGTACGCTGAAAGCGCGCTGCATCGTGAACGTCTTCGGATACTCGACGGAAGACTACGTTCGCTGCATCGAAATCCTGAACGAAGGCGAGGGCATCGACGCTTACGAGCTGAATATTTCCTGTCCCAACACGCGCTGCGGAGGGATGGTTTACGGAAACGATCCGAAGCTGACCGAAGAAGTTGTAGGCGCGTCGAAAAAGGTCGCGCGCTTTCCGGTGATTGTCAAACTCTCGCCCAACGTCACCGACATCACGCTGACCGCCCGCGCCGCGGAAGCCGCCGGCGCCGACGCGCTCTCGCTGGTCAACACATTCGTAGGGATCGCCATCGACGCGGAAACCCGCACCCCGCGCATCTCGAACCTCACGGCGGGCCTTTCCGGCCCCGCCATCAAGCCGGTCGCGCTGCGCATGGTTTACCAGACCTATCGTGCCGTAAAGATTCCCATCATCGGCATCGGAGGGATTCAAAGCGCAACCGACGCGTTGGAATTCATCATTGCCGGCGCCCAAGCCGTACAGGTGGGCACCGCCAACTTCTACACTCCCGATACTTCCATCCGTGTGATCGAGGGCATCCGCGATTACTGCCAGCGGAAGCGTGTCAACCTTTCCGCACTGGTGGGCAGCCTGAAGATTCCCCAAAGTCCGCCTAACGTCGCTTCAGAGTCTTGACGGTTGCTCGATCCCCGCTCGCCCACCCCGGGCCTTTTCCCGAGCCCTAGATCCGACAACACCGGGAGGAATGGAAGGTATACTGCTGTCACCGACGATGGGGGTGAAAGGCGAGTTGGGATCGGGCCTGTTCTTTCAGTAATTTGCTGGAACTCGCCAACCCAAACGCCGCCCAGACCACATGGCACTGGAGGAAGTTTAGGACACATGACAGTCCGCCAGCCGAGCTCGACTGTGCTGCACAAGACTCTGCCGGATGGTGGCTCAGTCGAGTACAACAAAACATGTATTTTCAATGGGTTGGCGGCTCCCATTGACACGCATGAGGCCCTCTGTTAGATTAGGAGGTTAGGGATTTGCGAAAAGAGTTTCCAGGACGACAGAGCTTTGTGTGGGGCGGCCTGGCATTCCTTTCCGTAGCCCTGGCCGCCACTGGCTGCGCGGTCCGGCGGGTAACCCGAGTTGAGCCTTCTCAACTACCGCCTCCAGCGCTGGAAGCCTCGGCCGCCGATCTCGTCGCCAAAGTCAATGCCCGCAGTGAGGCGATTCGCACGCTCGTGGCCACGGTTGAGCTGGAGCCAACGGCGGGTTCGGTGTACACCGGCGTCATTAAGGAATACCGCGACGTCCGAGGTTTTATCCTCCTGGAAAAACCCGCAATGATCCGCATGCTCGGGCAGGCGCCCGTGGTCCGAACGACGATCTTCGACATGGTTTCCGACGGCCAGGAGTTCCGGCTCTCGATTCCGCCCAAGCAAAAATTCATTGTGGGTAAGACCGACTTCCATCGCCCGGCGAAGAACTCCCTCGAAAACCTGCGCCCACAGCACATCCTGGCCGCGCTGCTGGTGCCGAGCATCGAACCAGGACGCGAGAAATACATTTTTGAGGAAGCTGAGGAGGCCTCGCGGCGGTACTATGTTTTGTCGGTGTTGGACGCCGGCGGGGAGGGCGAACTGGCCTTGCGGCACAAGGTCTGGTTCGACCGGACGACACTTGAGGTCGCTCGCCTGCAGCTTTACGGCCCCCAGGGAACCTACATCGAAGACGTGCGGTACGCGGCCTATCAAGATTTTCAAGGAGTGAGCTATCCCGCGCGCATCGAAATCACCCGGCCGATCGAGGACTACCGGCTGGCCATCACGATCCAGAAGGCGACCTTCAATCAGCCCATCGAAGCAGAGCAATTCGATTTGAAGAAACCTGACAACGCCGAACTGGTGGTGCTGGGGGCGCGCGATGCGGGGGGATCTCAATGATTAACCGCATGATCCTCCAAAATATCTTCCACCGGCCCATCCGCACCGCGGTCAGCATTCTGGCCGTGGCCATCGAAGTCGGCATGGTGCTGCTCGTCGTGGGACTGACCTCGGGTCTTGTTCACGACACCGCCAAACGCGTGGAGGGCGTGGGAGCGGACATCCTGGTCCAGCCACCCGGAGCCTCTTTGTTCTTTGGGCTTACTCAAGCTCCCATGCCCATCAAAATCGGCGATCGGCTGGCCGAAATCCCACGCGTGCTCGCCGTTTCGCCCGCGCTCTTCCAATTCCACTCCAGCGGTGGTTTGAATATTATTTACGGGATCGATCTGCCGAGCTTTGACAAGGTAGGCGGCGGGTTCGTTTATCACGCCGGCGGGCCGTTCGAGCAGCCTTACGACATTCTGGTGGACGATTGGTACGCCAAGGCCAATCAGGTCAAGGTGGGCCGCAAGCTGACCTTCCTGAATCACGATTTCCGGGTCACCGGCATCGTCGAACACGGCAAGGGAGCCCGGCTCTTTATCCCCTTGAAGACCGCCCAGGATTTGGCCAACGCGCAGGACCGCGCCTCGATCTTCTTTGTAAAGTGTTCCGACCCTGCCTACACCGAGCAGGTGGTCGAGGGCATCCACAAGCTCTTGCCGCGCTACCAGATTCTCTCGGTCAGGGATTACATGTCCTTGATGACTTCCAACAACCTCCCGTTCCTGCCCGCTTTTATCAATGTCATGATTGGCGTGGCGGTCGTCATCGGATTCCTGGTCATTTTCCTCTCCATGTACACGACGATTACCGAGCGGACCCGGGAGATCGGCATTCTGAAGTCCCTGGGCGCCTCAAAGACCTATATCGTTGAAGCCATCCTCAGAGAGGCGAGCCTCATGGCACTGATCGGGATTCTGGCTGGTTATGCGGGGACGCTGATCGCGCGCAAGCTCATCCTGAAATCATTCCCCACTCTGACGGTTGATCTCACCTACGAGTGGGCGTTGTGGGCCGCCCTGCTGGCGATCGCGGGAACGCTGATCGGGGCCTTCTATCCCGCCCTGCGCGCGGCTCAGCTTGACCCGGTTGATGCACTGGCGTATGAATAAAGGAGACAGGAAGTCAGAAGGGACGGTTGAAAGTCGAGAGTTGAAAGTCCAAAGGACGATCGAGGAATTCTGGTCGCTGAAAGCTGAAGGCTGATAGCTGAGAGCTGCTGGTCATGGAACCGATAATCGCCACTCAAAACCTGATGAAGGTCTTCCGCCTCGGTAAGGTCGATGTCCCGGCGCTGCGGGGAGTAGACCTCGTGGTCCAGGAGGGCGAATTCCTGGCGGTGGTGGGGCCTTCGGGATGTGGGAAATCGACGCTTCTGCATATTCTGGGTGGTTTGACCGGACCGACTTCCGGCACGGTGCTGGTGGACGGAAATGATTTCTCCACCATGACTGACGGTGACCGTACGCGGTTCCGGCGTCACAAAATTGGTTTCGTATTTCAGCGTTTTAATCTGTTGCCCACCCTCACCGCGCGGCAGAACATCCACATTGCGCAGGATATTCAAGGCGATGGTTTCAATCCCCACCGCGTCGACATGGTGGTGGACATGCTGGGAATCCGCGAGAAGCTCAACCACAAGCCCTTTGCGATGTCCGGCGGCGAGCAGCAGCGCGTGGCCATCGCGCGCGCGGTCATCTGCGAGCCTAAGATCCTGCTGGCCGACGAGCCCACGGGAAATCTCGACACCGAAAACTCCCAGATCGTTCTGAACATGATGCGGATGCTCAACCGCTCCTTCCGGCAGACCATCCTCATGATCACCCACAACCCCGAAGCCGCAGCGGTTTCCGACCGTGTGGTCCGTATGCGGGACGGGCGTGTGGTTTCGGATTGATTCTCGCCGCATTTCCCGCTATTTTCTTCCTGCGGAGCCCTATGGCCCAGAGTACTCAAATCGGCGACCACGCTTTGCCACAGAACGATGCCCCCGTGGAAACTACTGGCCTCGCACGAGCGTGGGAGAAGGGCAAGCGCGGATTGGTACGCGCCGTGTTCTGGTCCCACGAGCGCGGCTCCTGGCAATACGATGTGATCGTTCTCGCCATCCTGGCCTTTATCTTCCTCAGCCCGCGCTCCTGGTTCCAGGACCGTCCAACTCTGCAACTGACCGACCTGCGTCACAACCAGGGTTTTGTGGAAGTCGCGCACGGCAAGGACACCGCAAGCTACCTCGTCGATGCGCGGCTGGTCGAGGCGCAGGCGCCCCAGAAGCCCGAGGACGCCCTACGCGAGATCCTCCGTCGGCGGGTGCAGAGGCCCCTCACTATCAAGTCGGTGGATACCATTCGCGACCGGAACAACGTCCTCCTTGGTTACACGGTCGCCGTGGCCTTCAAGTGAGGTAGCCACGCCAGTGCGGTGTGTGAGGTTGAGTCGCCTCGCCTGGCATCCGAGGAAAAACCGCGCAGTATGCAGACACCATCTCCCACAATCCGAAACTGGCTCGCCGCGCTGACGGCGACCCTCGCGGCCACCATGCTCCTGGGAGCGAGCTCCGCGCCCCGCAAGGGGAAGATGCCACCCGACCTTTCCGAGATCCTCTCCCGCATGAACGATGCGGCGAAAAACCTGAAAACCGTTTCCGCCAACCTCGAATACACCAAGGTCACGGCGCTGGTGAACGATAAGTCCACCGAACACGGCCAGATGTTCTTCCGAAGGAGCAAGAACTCCGAAATTCGCATCGATATCAAGAAGCCCGAAATTAAGACGATTCTGTTCAAGAAGAACGGCGCGGAAATCTTCCTCCCCAAAATCAACCAGGTCCAGGAATACAACTTGGAGGGCAAGAGCGGGCTGGTTGAGCAATTCTTCCTTCTCGGCTTTGGGACCGAGACGGGCGAGCTGCGCAAGACCTACGACGTGAAATACTTAACCGAAGAAGATCTGGACGGGGACACTACCGCCGTGCTGGAACTCACTCCGCTCGCCGCGAGCGTCAAGGCACAGATCGAGAAAGTGCAACTTTGGGTGAGCGAAGAGTCCTGGCTGCCCGTGCAGCAAAAATTCTTCCAGCCTGGCGGCGATTACTTCCTGGCTCGATACACCGCCGTGAAAGTCAACCGCCAACTTCCGGCCTCCACCTTTCAGATCAAAACCGCAGAAGACACCAAACGCGTCAAGATGAATTAGCCTCCAGCGGTCAGCCGTCAGCTCTCAGCGATCAGCCCACCCCACACATAGAGTGGCGCTGTTCCGCTCTGGACAATCTGCGCAATCTGCGGATCGGGCCTGCATTGCAGCGCGCGACCGTTGCGGGCGAGGGACGCGCACCCGGCGTGGTGTGACAGGCCAGCTTCAATGGGCCGTGATCGTCATGGGAA
>CAZTHM010000218.1:0-6664 GCA_964613505.1 uncultured Acidobacteriota bacterium
GGCGGATGATGGCGATGGCTCAAATTCGAGTTCGCGGGTCGGAGGGCAACCGCACGCGGTCGACGATCAAACCACAGCGTTGCTTCTCTGCTGCCGCGCTCCTGCCGGAGTATTCGTTGACGCTAGACCATCGCCAGTCTTGTGAACGGCGTACCAGGCCGGCTTTGACGGGGTTCATGTGAATGTACTCGACCTTCTCGTTGTATTCCTTCACGCTGCGCAGGGCGCGGTCGAAAAAGCGGGCCTGCCACAATTCCCCTGCTTCGCCGCGCTGCCGGTTGATCAAGATCGTCGAGCTCGTCTTGACGGATTTCATGACCAGTGAGATCGTCAGCGGGTACGCCGGCGCGGCGATCACATGCCAGTGATCGGGAAGAAACACCCAGGCGGTCAAAAAGAAGGGATGCACCACGCGCGCCCGGTGGAAGGCCAGCGCCAGCAAGCGGAAATCGGCATCAGCGAGCTTGGCACGGTCTTGGAGCAGGCGCACGGTGATGAAGAAATATCGATCCGCGAGAAAAGGGCGACGCAGCCGTGACACGGCGCTAGAATACGACATGCTGAACGTGATGGCCAGAGTAGAGCCGCGGACCTCAATAGCGGAGGTCCGCGCTACCGGCTGGTCGATCCCGGGGCGGAACGTTTGACTTGCGGTTAATCAGTAGTAAAATGGGGTTAGACTCGAGGCATCTGAATACAATCTCCGAGTGGGAGGAACGCACATGAAACGCAGATTCCTTGCGAGCTTGGTCGTCCTCGCGCCATGGATCGTGCTCGTCCCAATGGCGCAGGCACAAAAGGAAGTTCCAGCGCGGGCCGTGGAACGCATCCAGAAAGAAGTTTGGCACGAAATCCTGATGCTGCCCTTTTTCGGCGTCTTCGACAACCTCACTTACAAAGTCGAAGGCTACAAGGTGACCCTGAAGGGGCAGGTCACGCGGCCGACGCTGAAAAGCTCCGCCGGAAACGTGGTCAAGCGGATTGAGGGAGTGGAACAGGTGGACAACCAGATCGAAGTGCTTCCGGTCTCGCCCATGGACGATCAACTGCGAGTGGCGCTCTATCGAGCCATTTACGGCTATACGGCGCTGGAGCGCTACGCCATGCCGGTCGTCAAGCCGATCCGAATTATCGTGAAGAATGGCCATGTGACTCTGGAAGGAGTCGTGGATAACGAAGGCGACAAGAATCTGGCCAACATGCGCGCCAACGGAGTCTCCGGCGTCTTCTCGGTGACCAATAACCTGGTGGTCGCAAAGTCCGAGTAAGGTCGGCGCGCGCAGCGGCACGTCCCTTCAAGGCAAAAGCGCAGGCCTCGTCATCGAGGTCCGCGCTACCCGCTAGGGAGTTGATTCCATGAAAGCGACGATGCTGGGAATATGTTTTGTAGCGATGTGCCTCGTAGCGGGGCTCTTCAAGGCCAGCCCGCCTCCTGAGACTAAAGCCGCCAACTCCTGGAATCCGAAGGCCGCCGCTGCTTACCTGGATACACGAGAAGAGTGGTGGATGGCGTGGCCGACCGCGGCGCGCGATCACGGGACGTTCTGCATTTCCTGCCATACGGCGGTGCCTTACGCCCTCGCGCGGCCGGCGCTACGCAAGGCGCTCGGTGAAGAAGCCCCTTCCGCCAACGAGCGCAGACTCCTGGACAATGTCACGAAGCGCGTGCGCCTCTGGAAGGAAGTCGAACCGTTCTATAGCGACGAAAAGCGCGGCGCTTACAAGACCGCCGAGTCCCGCGGCACCGAATCCGTCCTCAACGCGTTGATCCTAGCAAGCTCTGACGCGCGGAGCGGCAAGCTCAGCGACGACACGTGCACCGCTTTCGATAACATGTGGGCATTGCAGATTACGGGCGGCGACGCACCGGGCGCGTGGTCGTGGCTGAGGTTCAAAAATGAGCCGTGGGAAGCGGACGACTCGCAGTTTTATGGAGCGGCGCTGGCCGCGCTGGCGACGGGCACGGCGCCGGAGAATTATCGCTCGACCCCCGCCATTCAAGATAACCTCAGGAGGCTGAGTGAATATCTCGAACGCGAATCCGCGAAGCAATCCCCCATCAATCGTGTGGTGCTTCTGTGGGCGTCGGCGAAGTTGCCGGGCCTCCTCGCGCCGGAACAGCAGAAGTCCATCATCGGCGATATTCTGGCGAAGCAGCAGGCCGATGGAGGCTGGGGTCTCGCTTCACTCGTTGGGCCGTGGAAACGAACCGACGGCACACCGCTGGACATGAAAAGCGACGGCTACGCCACCGGCCTGATTGTGCTGGCGCTCGAACAGGCGGGCTTCCCACGCGAAGATGTCCACTGGCAGCAAGGGCTGACTTGGCTGGCGCGTAACCAGAACCCAACGGAAGGCCAGTGGCCAGCCTCTTCCTTAAACAACGGACGTGACCCCACCTCCGCCACCGGGCGCTTCATGAGCGACGCGGCGACGGCTTATGCCGTGCTCGCGCTCACCCAGACCCACTGAAATCGATCCCGCGCCACGGCGGAGCGCCAACTTCCCGGCCCCGGTTGGCGGTCCCGCTCAAAGCGGGACCGCCGCTACATCGTCGTGGCGTGCAGCAAGCAAGTAGCGCGGGCCTCCGCCCTTGAGGTCCGCGGCTTTTCTTGGAGCAGGCGCACGGTGATGAAGAAATATCGATCCGCGAGAAAAGGGCGACGCAGCCGCGACACGGCGCTAGAATACGACATGCTGAACGCCATGGCCAGATCAGAGCCGCGGACCTCAATAGCGGAGGTCCGCGCTACCGGCTTTTTGACACCCCCGTTCATCGATTCCAGGGAGGGCAGCAATCAACATATAGGGCCATTTCCCCGCCGGGCACTAAGGGTAGTAGGGCATCGCGCGTGGGCGCCCCTCGACACTCCTCAGGCCTCTCATAGCTTGAAAATACAAGATTTAAGTATTGACTCCGCGGCGAGTATTGGCTATATTCCGCTCATTATTCGGGCTGTTCTTTCTAAGCCGCGTGGAGGCGCAGCGAAGCAGGGACAGCGTTTCAGTAACCAACCTTTGGACCCATCGAAAGCGCCAGGCGAAGGGTACTGCGTCCCGATTCTATCGGGAGCGCGGAGAGAGCATTCGGCGGAAGAGTGTCGTTCCCGCCGGGAGAGCGCCTGCGATGGGGAATTGTCTCAACCTGCTGCCTTCTTACTTCTGGCTCCCTACTGTTGCGTCATTCCTGCTTCTCGTCTTCATTATTCATCGCCTGATTCAGCACCGCGGCGAGCAGCGCCGCAGCGAAGCGCAGCTTCTGCACTTCTCCGACCTGCATTTGCTGACCACCACGCTTTCTTCCACGCCCGACCTGAAGGATTCCGTTGACAAGGCACTGGACGGAATTCTGCAGGCGCTCGACCTGACGCAAGGGTACGCGATCCTGCACCTTCCCGGCCCCGACGAGCACGAATACACCACGGCGCGGGGATTCTCTACTCAGGCGGTGGAGCGCTTGGCGACCGGCGCCCTGCGCGATTATCTCGGCGCGGCGGCGGAACGCTGGGGAACCTTGATGGTGTTTCCGGATTTGACCCGGAACGACTTGATGGAGGCGTGGCAGCGCGATCCGCTCTTCGCCGAATTTCGGGCGCTGTTTGCCTCGGAGGGCCCGCGGACGCTGCTCGTGGTCGGCCTCCAAACCGGCGAGCGGTCGTACGGGACGCTGGTGGTCGGAAGCCGGCAGGTGAAGTCCTTTCAGCCCGGAGAACTTCGCCTGACGCTCTCCTTCGGAAACCAGATGTCGGTGGCGCTGGAAAACCGCTGCTTGCAGAAGGCCGCTGAACAGCACGACGAAGAACTGCGCATTCTGCATCGCGTGGGCGAGGCGCTGAGCGCGACGTTCGATCTGGAAATGCAGCGCCAAATCCTGGAGCGGGAATTGAAGGGCCTGATCGGCGCGGCGAATTTCTCCCTGGTTTTTCAGGAGTCGCCCGACAGCAGCCCCGAAACCGCCTACGGCTTGAGCAACGAGCCCCGGGACGGTGGACGTAATCACGTCACGGACGCCCTCTCGGAGCACGTCCTGCGGACGCGCGCGCCGCTGCTGATCGCCACCGATTTCCTGGGTACGGCGCGGCGCCTGGGAATTTCGCCCATCGACCCGCGCATCATGGCCTGGGCGGGCGTGCCGGTTCACTTTTCCGACGGCTCGATGGGGGTGCTGGCGGTGGCGGATTTCGAGCGCGAGGGCGTGCTGAACGAACGACGCTTCGAGCTCCTCAAAGTTTTGGGCGGCGAAGTCGCCGTGGCCTTCGAAAACGCCCGGCTCTTCCAGCAGGAGCAGCGGCGCTCGCGCCATCTCGCCCTGCTCAACGAATTGACGCGCAAGGCGTCGGCCGTCCTCGACCCGCAGGAATTGCTCTCGAGCATCTGCCCGCAGTTGCGCAGCGCCTTCGGATTCGACCTGACGCGCGTGGAGACCCTGGACAAGGAAAAGGAAGAACTGGTTGTGCAGGCGCAGGACGGCTACGCGCCCGCCTTGGTGGGGCGGCGCGCGAAGCTGGGCGAGGGGCTGGCGGGTTTCGCCGCCGAAAGCGGCGAGCCTATCCTGGCGAATGACGTGGCGCGCGACGACCGCTACATTCCTTTCCACGCCGGTGTCCGCTCGTCGCTGGCCATGCCGCTCAAGTACCGCTCCGAGATCCTGGGCGTGCTGAGCGTCGAGAGCCTCCGCGCCAACAGCTTCTCGCAGCAGGATGTGCTCACCCTGCGAAGCCTCGCCGACCAGCTCGCCGTCGCCCTCAAGAACGCCCAGGCTTACAAGGTGGCGCAGGAGCAGGCCATCACCGACAGCCTGACGGGCTTGAAAACCCACCGCTATTTCATGGAAGCGCTGGACGTCGAGTGGCGCCGCTCACCGCGTTCGGGCCAACATTTTTCCATCATCATGATGGATCTGGACGACTTCAAGCAGGTGAACGACCGCCACGGCCACCTGGAAGGCGACCGCGTGCTGGCTGGTGTGGGGAGGGTGCTCGAGGCGCGCTCCCGCCAGTCGAACGTCGTGGCGCGCTACGGCGGCGACCAGTTCGTCCTCCTGATGCCCGACGCCACTCCCGAGCAGGCGGGAATCCTCGCCGAGCGCTTGCGCTACGGCCTCTCCGCCGATCCTTACCTCGCCAGTCGCGGCATTACCGCCAGCTTCGGCATCGCCACCTTCCCCGTGCACGGCGCGACATCCGAGGAAATCGTGCGCGTCGCCGAGTCCGGGATGTACCTCGCCAAACACGAAAAAGGAGACAGCGTGCGCGTCGCTTCCGGTTCTTCCGAGTCTCCTGCCGCGGATTTGAAAAAACAGTTGCTCGAAGCCTACCTGGGCGTGGCTGTCAAGCGCATGTTCTCGACCGGCCCCGAGGTCTTCAACCAATATCTGGCGCGCTTCGAAGCGGCCACTCGCAACACCAATGGAGACAATCCTTCGCTTATGGATACCGTGACCGCTCTGGCCTTCACCATCGACGCCAAAGACCACTACACGCAGGGCCACTCGCAGTCGGTCTCGCGCCTGGCGGCACAACTCGCCCAGCAACTGGGACTGTCAAGTGAGGAAATGGAGGACATCCGCCTGGCCGGCATCCTGCACGATATCGGCAAGATCGGCGTGCCGGAGAGCGTCCTCAATAAGCCCTCCTGCCTCACGCCCGAGGAGTACGAGCTGGTAAAAAGTCACGCGGTCCTCGGCGAGAAAATCCTGGAGCCGCTCAAGGTGAAAGCCATCGAGCGCATCCGCAAGATGGTCCGCTCTCATCACGAGCGCGTGGACGGAAAGGGTTATCCGGACGGGCTCCTGGGAGAAGATATTCCGCTCGGAGCGCGCATCATTACCATTGCGGACTGCTTCGATACGCTGATTTCGGAGCGCGCTTACAAACACGCCTGTGGATTGGAAGAGGCCGTCGCCGAACTCCAGCGCGGGCGCGGTTCGCAGTTCGACGCGGCCTTGCTCGACGCCTTCTTGAATTCTCTGGCCAGCCAGAACGCCCCGCGGCGCGCTGTCGCCGCCTGGTCGGAAGCTAATTAGCCCTGGCCATCGCCTGCCCAACCCCTCATCCAGGGCAAGCCACCCTCACGAATATTCCGAGGGTGGCTTTTTTTTGCAGCCTGAGGCTTCCGGTAGTGGTGCAGTTTGAATTTTCGTTAGATTCTCATTTAGCAGGACCGGGAAGAAGCTTTGGCATGACATCCTCGAAGAAGATGTGATCCCAGCAGGCTGTTCTTAGTTGGTCGCCATGCTCTTTGAAGAATGCCTGAACAATCTGTTTATCAGTTTTCTTTTGAATATACTCCACAGCTGGGGCATAGTCAGCATCCCCCGAGACAAGAATGGCGGTATCATAGTTATCGTCAAAAGCGAGAGAGAGGAGGTCTGTTATAATTGCCGCATCGACTCCCTTTTCGACCGTGCCCTTTAATGGACTTTTGCACGCAGGACATGCCGTGATAAGAGTTTTACAATTTTCATTGGAGCACCTAACCGGTCTCCTTGCTTTACGCTCCTTAACTACTATCGAATACCCCGTAAAGCTCGCTAGGACGTGATGAAGCCATTGGTTCAGCCCTCTGTCCTTGGGATTGTTTGGATCGAACGATGCATAAACATGGGCTCCAGCAAACTTCCCCGGATGACCCTTCGAAACTTCGGCAATGAGCACGGCTGGCA
>CAZTHM010000219.1:0-6654 GCA_964613505.1 uncultured Acidobacteriota bacterium
GGCGCAGTAGTCCGGCTCACCCCAGGAAGTGCGGCATTGCTTGTTTCCCTTGACCGTAAAATCCAAGTAATTTACGACGATTAGGTCGAGGTAGCCGTCGCGATCATAGTCCACCCAGGCGGCACTCGTACTCCAGCGCGGGTCATCCACATTCGCCTCGCGCGTCACCTCCTGAAAGGTTCCATTCCCGTTGTTGTGGTACAGCACGTTGGGACCAAAATTCGTCACGTACAGGTCCTGATATCCGTCGTTGTCGTAGTCGCCCACGGCAACTCCCATCCCGAAACCCCCGTGCCCCACCCCCGCCTGCTCCGTCACATCCACAAACTCCAGCTTCCCCTTCTCCACCAGCAAGTTCTTGAACAACCGGTTCCCCGCCTTCCAGCCCGCGGGCGGAGGGAACAGCGCGTCGCGCAAAGTCTTGGCAGGGGCAAGAATCGTCCCCTGAACCAGGTAGGCATCCAGGTCCCCGTCGTTGTCGTAATCGAACAACGCCACGCCGGCGCCCACGATTTCGGGCATGTAGTACTCTCCCGTGGCGCCGGTGAAGTGGTGAAACTTCAGCCCGACTTCTTCTGCGGCTTCGCGAAATAGAGGTGCGGAAAGGTTTTGGGCCGAGCCGAAACCACAACTCAGTCCCAGCCACACGGGGAGAAGCAATCGCCTCCACCTGAGGCTTCCAATGCTCAAAGGGAACTCCGCATATTCGCGCAGCCTCGAATCGCTGGTCTTGTGCAGCCCTTCATATGCGAGGTGGTTGGCACAGCGTTCATGCCTCGATTATAGGACAACTCGGAGATTCAGCTTATCATCCCTGACATTGATTGCCAGGCAGGCTCATTATATTGACATAAAATTGAATGCGCCTTAGCCTTGAAAATTAGCCTGGAAGTTGAAGAGATTGGGGTCGGGCTGCGTTTTTCGCCTTGAGGCGGAAGACACCTTTGAAGGAAGCGTGAGATTCATTCGCGGGGATCCCACTCTAATTCTGCCGAGACCGCGAGCGACTTCTGAGCCCTCCGCAAAATGAGACGCGTCCAGGAGCTGGGGCGGGGTAGTTTGATATCGGGGACCCGAAGGAGATTGTAGGAATGGCAGAAAGGCGCGGCTCGAAACGAGGAACACTTTCACGCCGCCGTCTCCTGCAACTGTTGGCCGCCGCTTCCTGGGGCGGTATCCCCTTGGCCAAGGCCGCCCACTCCGCTCCCAGGGCGGCGCCGCCTCCGTTCGCATTCGAGGAAGTCCCACCATCTGCGAGCGGCATTGCCTGGACTCACGTCAATGGCCGGTCATCGGAAATGTATTTGCCAGAGACCACGGGCGCCGGCTGCGCATTCGTTGACTTCGACAATGACGGCTGGTTGGACATTTATCTTGTGAACAGTGGGCGGTGTGATTTCTTCAGTCCCAACCCGCCCCTTCGCAACGCCCTCTACAAGAACAACCGGGACGGAACGTTCACGGACGTAACGCTTAAAGCCGGCGTTCCGGGCAACGGCTACGGTATGGGAGTTGCCGTCGGCGACTACGACGGCGACCGCTTCCCCGACCTCTATGTGACCCAGTACGAGCGCAGCATCCTCTACCACAATAACGGAGATGGAACCTTCACCGACGTCACTGAAAAAGCCGGAGTGGCCGCCCCCGGTTGGGGGTCGAGTGCGGTCTGGTTCGACTACGACAACGACGGGCGCCTGGACCTGTTTGTCTGCCGGTTCGTTGATTTTGACAAGTCCAAGAACAAGTTCTGCGGCGACCGCGAGACCGGCAACCGTTATTACTGCATCCCGCGCGTCTATGATCCCATGCCAAGCTGGCTCTTTCACAATAATGGGGACGGCACGTTTACCGACGTGAGCATGGAAACTGGAATCGGGAAACACCCGGGTAAGGCATGGGGCGTCGTGGCCACCGACATTAACAACGATGGCTGGATGGACCTTTTTGTGGCCAATGACACCGCCGCAAATTTCCTTTTCGCGAACCGTGGGAAGGGCCGCTTCGAAGAGATTGGCCTGATGGCGGGGGTGGCGTACAGCGCCGACGGCAAAGCGCGCTCGGGGATGGGTGTTGACTCCGCTGATTACGACCAGGACGGATGGTTGGACCTTTTCGTCACGAACATCGACCAGGAGATGTACGCTTTCTACCGCAGCAACCAGGACGAGAGCTTCGACGACATCGCCATGCCCACCGGCATCGGGACGACCACCCGGCTGATGAGCGGGTGGGGCCTGAAGTTTTTCGACTACGACAATGACGGGAATTTGGACTTATTCATCGCCAATGGCCACCCGGACGACAAAATCCACGAGCGGTTTGCCAACGTCAAGTACGAGGAACCGATGCTGCTATTTCGCAACGCGGGCACGGCACTTCAAAACGTCAGCCTGGAGAGCGGACCGATCTTTTCCAGGCCGCTGGCGGCGCGCGGACTGGCGCTTGGAGATTTCGATAACGACGGCGCCGTCGACGTCCTGGTGGCCGTAAATAACGCCCCACCGATTCTCCTGCGGAACCATGCGGCGAGTGGAAACCACTGGCTGGGCATTCAACTGAAGGCAACCAAGACTAATCCGGATGCCGTCGGGACACGGATTACCTACCAGGCGGGGGATTTGAAACGCACTCGCTTTAAGACCGGCGGTGGCAGCTTCCTTTCTTCACAAGACCCTCGGGTGGTGCTGGGCATCGGAAAGCGAACCAAGATCGATTGGGTGGAGGTCCAGTGGCCTCCACCCAGCGGTTTAGTTGAGCGCTTCACGGACTTGCCCATCAACCGCTACATTACGATTGTTGAAGGACAGGGCATCAGAAGCTAACTTCACAAGGTGGGACGGCGGGTTGGGCTATAGGGTCACTTCCTTGGTGGAGGCGGGGGGAGTCGAACCCCCGTCCGAAGAGGCCAACGGTTAGAAGCCTACATGTTTAGCCCGTTCACTTCCAGCTTTCGCCGGCGGTTCTAAGGACCGGGCAAGAACGGACCGCCAACTAGCCTGTTGTCCGTCGGTTGACGGACTCTTGCTCGGAATCCCCAGGCGGCTGATCCCAAGCCAGCCCGCGAAGCGACGCCTCGTTCCGCCATGCGGGCCTGGCGAAGGAGACGGCTACCTAATTAGGCAGCGTAGGCATACTGCGTGTTGGCAGTTGTCTTTGTCCCACTCCGATTACGGGTGGTGTGGACCCCCGACATGCCTTCTAAGCGCAAGCGCTCCCGTCGAAACCGGGACGCCCCCACTCATCTTGAGATTACGCTACGGGCCGGGGAGTGTCAAGGCGCTCGTCCGTGGCCGATTTTTCAATTGCCCGCCTCGGCGGGAGGAAGGGTAGTGACTCAGTTTGGTTTTGCTGCGCCGGGCTTTAGTTCGGTACAGCCCGAAGCTGCCCCGACAGGTCGGGGCGCTACGGCAAATTGAGTCACCACCGGAGGAAGCCTTCGATTGACACTGGCGGAGGTTTTGGATAGGCTCAGAAATATGAAACTTCTAGACAGGAGCGATTGCCGATGAAAGCGAAGTCAGCGATTTTAGTTCTTATGCTCTTCGGACTAGTTTTTCCCTTGCTGGCCCAGGGGCCGCCCGCGCCACCTCTGACGGAGAAGGAAGTAACCGACCTGCTCAAGTCGAAGCAGCCACATCAGCAGTCCGCCGGAGTGGTGCAGCAGCGCGGCGTGGACTTCGAATTGACGCCGGACATTGAGAAAAGGCTGCGGAAGGCCAAGGCCGAAGACCAGTTCATTGAGATCGTCAAGAAGGCGGGGCCGTCAGCGCGCGCCACGCACGCCGCCACCGGCAGCGGTGGGGGCGGCGGAGGGACTCCCGAAGAAAGCCGTGAAATGCAGGCGATTCAGAACGAACTAGATCCCGACCGGACCCTCCAACTGGTGAAGGACTTCGAGACCAAGCATCCCAATAGCTCCCTGTTGACCTGGGCGTATTTCATGGGCGCGAATGCCTACCAGCAAAAGCAGGATTTGGAGCACACCATCGAGTACGGGGAGAAGAGCCTGAAACTGAAGAGCGACAACTTGATGAGTTTAATCGTCCTGTGCACGATTCTGCCCCAGCCCCAACTCATGAAGGGCAGTGATATCGACAAAGAGCAGAAACTAACGCAGGCAGAAAACTACGCCAAGCAGGCGCTTCAGATTATCGACCAACTCCCCAGGCAGCCGAGCGATACAGACGAGAGCGTTCAAAAGAGGAAAGCAGAGCTTTCCCGGGAGCCGCATTCCGCCCTGGGAATGATTCATCTGCAGCGGTCGTCCATGGGGCTGGCGGGCCCCGACAAAGACGAGCTGGCCAAGGCCGAAGAGGAATACCAACAGGCTGTAACCTTGGGCGAACGCCCCAGTCCTGCCGACTATTACCGGTTGGGCGAAGCGCGCGCGACATTAGGCAAAATCGATGAAGCCATTCAGGCTTTCACCAAAGCGGGAGAATTGGGCGAGGGCACGATCATTAAGACTCTCGCCGAACAGCAGATTGCGCAACTCAACACGAGGAAAGGGCAGCCGCAGCCCGCTCCCAAACCCTGAGAACGCTGTCCAAACACAGGTATCAATGCTCGCTGGGGGAGGGACAAAGCAGGAGGCGGGCGGGCAGCTATCTGGCGGGCAGGAACGGCAGGACTGAGCATTGGTAAGGCATGACAGGACTTTCCCTGGAAAAGCTGGAAAACTTCATCGGCTACCGGTTCAGTAATCCCCAATTGCTTCTGGAAGCGTTCACTCACTCTTCCTACGTTCAGGAAGCGGCGGAGGGCGACCGTGACAATGAGCAACTGGAATTCCTGGGCGACGCGGTCTTAAGCTTCGTGGTCAGCGTGCGGCTGGCGGACGCTTTTCCGCACGTCGAAGAGGGCAAACTTTCGCGCGCGCGGGCGCGGCTGGTGGCCGCGGAGCATCTGGGGAAAGTGGCGGCCAAACTGGAATTGGGAGAGTTCCTCCGGCTCGGTCGCGGGGAGGAGAAAACCGGGGGCCGCACCAAAAGCAACCTTCTGGTCAACGCTCTCGAAGCGTTACTTGCGGCCCTCTATCGAGATGGGGGCCTGGAAGCGGCCCGGCGGTTCGTGGAGCAATTCGTCCTGCCTCGAGATCTGGAGGCCAGCGCGGACGAGTTGTTCTCGACCGACTACAAGTCGGCGCTGCAAGAGTATCTCCAAGGAGAGAGGTCTGAATCCGCCGACTATCGTGTGGCTGACGAATCCGGGCCGGAACATCAAAAAACGTTTACGGTGGAAGTGACCTCAGGCGACAATTGGGTAGCCCGCGGGACGGGCAGTAGCAAGAAAGCAGCCGAGCAGCAAGCGGCGCGACTCCTGCTCGAACGCCTGGGAAGGAAGACCTAAACCGATGTCCGAGGAGCACAAGAAATCACCGACTCGCGACACGCTCGAATCCCTGGTGGTGACCGTCATCCTCGCCATTTTCGGGACGACCTTCGTCCTGCAGGCCTTCAAGATTCCTACCGGCTCGATGGAGACCACACTGCTCATCGGGGATCACCTCCTGGTCAACAAGTTCGCTTTTGCTTTTCCCACTGGCATCTTTCAGCGCGTTCTCCCCTACCGGGAGATCCGACGGGGCGACGTGGTGGTGTTCAAATTCCCGCCTTCCGAGGATGCCTCGCAGGCGGGCGAGCATTTCGTTAAGCGCGTGGTGGGCTTGCCCGGTGACCGGGTTCGCATTCTTCATCGCAAGGTCTATGTCAACGGTCAGGTCCTTGAGGAGCCTTTTGTTCACCATACCTACCCCGACCAGCTTCGTGCAGGCGACGATTTCCCTCTCGGCACGTCCGACTACTTGCGCGGCATGACGACCCGGTGGAGCGACGAACTGCCGGACCATGTCAAGGACGGGGATCTCGTGGTTCCGCCCGGCCACTACTTCGTGATGGGCGACAACCGC
The DNA here is from genome assembly GCA_964613505.1 of uncultured Acidobacteriota bacterium. Lineage (GTDB taxonomy): Bacteria > Acidobacteriota > Terriglobia > UBA7540 > UBA7540 > CAZTHM01. The sequence goes on from CAZTHM010000219.1 coordinate 5,909, forward strand.
GAGCAGAGCTGGGACAGCCGGTTCTGGGGTTTTGTTCCGCGGGATCTGGTGACCGGACGGCCGCTGATCATTTATTGGTCCTACGAGACCCCGCGCGAAGAGTACACCCGGAATTCGTTGTGGGATAAAGTTACGCAAACCGCCGACTTGATTATCCACTTCCCCACCAAAACTCGCTGGCGGCGGACCTTCGGACTGGTACGTTGATGAGACTTTTCGACCGCCGACACGCTCGAGCCGCTTTGGCAGCGCTCGCGTTTCTTGCGCTGGCGGTATGGCAACTGCCCGCTTTCCTGAGCGCGGAGCGGTTTCGCCATGGCCTGGAAGCGGGCATCGAACGGGCGCTCCACCGGCCGACAACCTTCGGCTCCGCGTCCTTTCGGCTGCTTCCGCGGCCGGGATTCTCTTTGGATAACGTTGTCGTCCGCGAGGACCCCGACTTCGGCCAGGAGCCCTTCGCGCGGGTTGACCGGATCGAGTGCGACATTCGCTGGCGAAGTCTCTGGCGGTCGCGGCTGGAGTTTGCCCGGCTCCACCTCAAACACCCAAGCCTCAACGTGGTGCGCAATGAGCGCGGCGAGTGGAATGTTGAGAAGCTGCTCGTCCAGAGCGGGGTCGTCATGGCCGGCTCGGATTCGACGGCACCCACGGATCCTCCGGGGGGCGTTGAACTCGAGGCCGACGACGGGCGTCTGGATTTCAAAGTTGGCTCTAACAAGAAGCCCTTTGCGATCACCGACCTTCGC
>CAZTHM010000220.1:0-6624 GCA_964613505.1 uncultured Acidobacteriota bacterium
CGCCCACGCCGCCCGCCCGGTCCCGTAACGACGCTATTATAGTAGGCTAGCATAAGTCCTTAACGCGCCAAGTGTGGCATTTTGCCCCAGTGGCCTGCCCTCTTTTATGCTGCGATTGAATTCATTAACTAACTGATTCTACAGGCTTTATTATTCGAGCCCAATTGCGCCCCGTGAGAATTATGAGACCAGTGAGACAGATGAGACTCTCCCACCCTTGGCGATGTGAAATCGCCTCTACGCTGCGCGTCGGCGTCGCACGCGGGACTCAGGCGTGCATCGTCGAGTGGATGATGCGCCCGCGCTTCACGGTCATCACACAATGGTTCCAGGCGAAGTAGTAGGGAATCTCGCGGTAGTCGGATACGTCCATTACGATCACGTCGGCCTGCTTGCCGGGCTCGAGCGAGCCCAGGCGATCGGCGCGGCGCAGGGAGTAGGCGGCATTGAGAGTGGCGGCGGAAATGGCTTCGGCGGGAGTCATGCGCATCTGCGAGCAGGCGAGCGAGAGAATGAACTGCATGTTGAGTGTGGGGCTCGTGCCGGGATTGAAATCGGTGGCGAGCGCCACCGCCGCCCCGGCCTCGATCAGTTCACGAGCGGGCGGATAATGACCGAGGCCGAGGTGGAAATTGGCGCCGGGGAGCAGCGTGGCGACGACGTTCGATCGGGCGAGGGCCTGAACGTCCACGGCGCGAACCTGGTCGAGGTGATCCGCCGAGGCCGCGCCGAGTTCGACCGCTAGCTGCGCAGCGCCCGTGCGGCTGAGTTGTTCGGCATGAATCCGCGGGACAAGACCGTGGCGGATTCCTGCCTTTAGCACGCGCCGGCATTCTTCGACAGTAAAGGCTCCTGAGTCGCAGAAGCAGTCTGCGAACTCCGCCAGCCCATTCCGGGCGGCTGCCGGGATGAGCCAGTCGGTAACGAGGGTAAGAAATTCCTCTCGTTTCCCATCGAAATGTTCGGGCAGCGCGTGCGCGGCAAGAAGCGTGGGAACCAGATCGAGCCGAGTGCGCTTCCGCAAGCGAGCGATGGCACCCAGGGTCACCAACTCGAGTTCGGGGTCGAGGCCGTAGCCCGTTTTCGCCTCGACCGTAGTGGTGCCGTGCGCGGCCAGCTGCTCCAGAAAGTGCATGGCCTGGGCGATCAGCGCTCGGGGCTGCGCCTCGCGGAATTTTCTGGCCGAGTGACGAATGCCGCCGCCGGCGCGCGCGATCTCCTCATAAGTTGCGCCCTGGATGCGCCGCTCAAAGTCTTCCACACGGCTTCCGGCAAACACCAGGTGCGTGTGGCTGTCTACGAAGCCCGGCATCACGACTCGACCACGGCAATCAATCTCGCTCGCGTGGAGGCGGCGAGCCTCAGCATCAAGGGAACGTGTTGGGCCGACGCGGAGAATTTTGGCGCCTTTTGTCAGGACCGCCCCATCGGCGATAATCCCCAGGTCGCCCAGGGCCGCTCCGCGGCGCGGGACGGGGGAGCCCGAAAGCGTCAGGAGTTGCGACGCATTTCGCAAGAACAGCGGTGGCGAGAGACGTGGCGGCATTTGACGCGAATCAGCGTTTTGGTAGAATACTTCCGAATCGAGTCGGAGGGTGACGCTTATGCCGAGCTATGAATTTATCTGCAAAGAGTGCAAGAAAACATTCACCGTCATCATGACCTTGGCCGAATACGAGAAGGGCCGATTTTCCTGCCCCAAGTGCAAAAGCAAGAAAGTCGAGCAGAAGATGGCCGCCTTCTTCGCCGTCACATCCAAGAAAAGCTGAGAAGGACAGTGACGAGTGACCAGTGACGAGTCAGGACTGGGAGTTCTTGCTTGTCACTCGTCACTTGTCACTCGCCACTCCTCTCATCGGAATCTTCACCCCCGCTTTCTCCGCAAACCGAATTGCCTCCGCGTACCCTGCATCCACGTGGCGCGCAACGCCGATGCCGGGGTCGTTAGTCAGGACGCGATGGATGCGCTTCGCCATTTCCGGCGTCCCGTCGGCGACGGTGACTTGCCCGGCGTGGAGCGAGTATCCGATTCCCACACCTCCGCCATTGTGAAACGAAACCCAGCTTGCACCCGAGGCCGTATTGAGCAGCGCGTTCAAGATCGGCCAGTCGGCGATGGCGTCGCTGCCGTCCTTCATGTTTTCGGTTTCGCGGAACGGCGAAGCCACCGAGCCGCAATCGAGGTGGTCGCGGCCAATCACAATCGGCGCCTTTAGTTCGCCGCGCGCGACAAGGTCATTCAAGCGCGCGCCGAAAAGCGCCCGCTCGCCGTAGCCCAGCCAGCAGATCCGCGCGGGGAGTCCCTGGAATTTCACGTGCTTCTTCGCCAGCCGAATCCAGCGGTTCAGGATGGCGTTGTCGGGAAAAAGTTCAAGGGCTAGATCGTCGGTGCGGTAGATGTCCGCCGGCTCGCCCGAGAGCGCCACCCAGCGAAAGGGGCCGCGGCCTTCGCAGAACAGCGGCCGGATGTAGGCGGGAACGAAACCGGGAAAGTCGTACGCGTCCTTGACGCCGCCGTGCTCGAAGGCCATGGTGCGAATGTTGTTGCCATAATCGAAGGTGGCGGCGCCTAGCTTTTGCAGTGCGAGCATCCCGGTCACGTGCCGCGCGATTGATTCATACGACCGCTTCAGATAATCCTCGGGATTCTTGGCGCGGAGTTCCGCTGCCGCTTCCGGGCTCAGCCCGGCGGGGACGTAGCCGTTCAAAGGATCGTGGGCGCTGGTTTGGTCGGTGAGGACGTCGGGCACGACGCCGCGGCGCGCGAGTTCGGGAATGACTTCGGCGCAGTTTCCGATTAAGCCCACGGAAACGGCCTGCTTCTGCCGCACGGCGTTTTTGAGGATGCGCAGAGCCTCGTCGAGGTCCTTCACGCAGATGTCGCAGTAGCCGGCGCGAATGCGGCGCTTGATTTTTTCCGCGTCCACCTCGACGCCCAGGAATGCCGCGCCATTCAGCGTGGCGGCGAGTGGCTGTGCGCCGCCCATGCCGCCCATCCCGCCGGTGACGACCAATTTTCCCGCGAGGTCGCTGCCAAAATGTTTCTGAGCAGCGGCGGCGAACGTCTCGTACGTTCCCTGCAAGATGCCTTGCGTGCCGATATAGATCCAGCTCCCGGCGGTCATCTGGCCGTACATGATCAAACCCAGGCGCTCGAGCTCGCGAAACTTTTCCCAGGTTGACCAGTGGCCGACCAGGTTGGCGTTGGCGATCAAGACGCGCGGTGCCCACTCGTGGGTTTGGAAGACGCCGACGGGTTTGCCCGATTGCACCAGCAGGGTCTCATCGTTCTTGAGTTCTCGGAGGGCATTGACGATGGCGTGGAAGCATTCCCAGTTCCGCGCGGCCTTTCCAGTCCCGCCATAGATGATCAGCTCCTGGGGGCGCTCGGCGACATCCGGATCGAGGTTGTTCATCAACATGCGAAGCGCAGCTTCCTGTTGCCAGCCCTTGCAGGTGATTGCCGTTCCGCGCGGCGCGCGGACGGGACGATACTCGCGCGCTGTGCTGGCCTGATTCGCCGGAGTGGTCGTCGCGGGTTCGGGCATTGTTTGGTCCTCGCGGAGGAATCTTAGCCCAGGAATTCGCATTGTGAAAGGGCGGGGGAGATCCGCTGGCGACGAGGTAACAGAAATACGGATATTGACTCAAGAGGTCCGCAGTGCTAGCTTTCGGGGTTGTTCGTGGGCTTCGGAAGTTCTATGAACATCGCCCGAAGATGAGCGTCGATTTCATGAGACGGGGATTGCCGTCGCGGAAGATGCAGTTGGTTGCCCTCGGGATCAGTTCTTGCCTTGCGGCGGCCGGAGTTGTGCAAGGCGCATCGCTGACCACGCCGCGCCTCTCCGACCGCGTCCGCCAGGCAGATGACTATTACCTGGGCCGGCAGAACCTTGTGAATGCCCGCCGTGCGCTGGAACTCCTGCGCGAGTCGGTGGCACAGAACTCCAACGATTACGAGGCTTGGTGGCGGATCTCGAAATCCGCCTGCTTCCTGGCGCGACACACCGGGAAACCCGAAAAGCTCAAGTTTCTCGAGGAGGGTGTGGCGGCCGGAAAGCGTGCTGTGGCGCTTGCCCCGCAGCGCGTCGAGGGGCATTTTTGGCTGGGCGCTAATTACGGCCTGACCGCGGAAGAGCGCAGCTTCGTAAAAGCCCTGCGATTGGTTGATCCAATTCGCCAGGAGATGGAAACCGTCGTGCGGATTGATCCCGAATACGAACAGGGTGCGGGGTTGCGGTCGTTGGCGCGCGTGGATTTCCGCGCCCCCTTCTTTAAGGGAGGCGATAAGCGTCGCTCGATGGAAACACTCGAGAAATGCCTTACCCGCTATCCGGAAAACTCCCTCACCATGTTGTACCTTGCAGACAGCTACCTGGCACTGGGTCTGCGGGAAGAGGCGCGCCGGCAACTGGAAAAGATCCTTTCGCTCTGCCCCGACCCCAATTACGTGGCGGAACTGTATGAGAATCAGGGCGAAGCCCGCGCCCGCCTGGCCAAATTCTTCCACTCCGGGAAGTAGACCCCGCCCACGTGGCGCTTTGCTTGTTCTTGCTAGCCTCCGGCGCAGATCGGCTATAGAATTGTGCTAAGATGGCGCGGGTCGTGGTCCAGACCGCGCTTGTTTGACGGATGGGTTCAAGCGAATTCCGCACAATCTGCGAACTGTTTCTCGGGGCAATCGAGAACCGCCCGAAGCCCGACGCATTCCTCGTCAAATCCCAGGGACAATACCGCGGTGTCTCTTCCGCCGAAGCTCTGCGGCAAGTGGCAGCACTCGCGGCCGCGCTGGAGCGGCGCGGAGTGGCGCGGGGCGACCGCGTGGCCATCCTTTCCGAAAATCGCCTGGAGTGGGCGCTGACCGATTTTGCCTTACTGGGCCTGGGCGCTATTGACGTCCCCATTTACCCGACCTTGCTCGAGCCCGACGTGGAACACATCCTGCGAGATTCAGGTTCCATCGGAGTCATCCTCTCCACACGAACCCAGCTCAGAAAGGTCGTGAGCATCCGCCCCCGGCTTCCGCAATTGAAGTTCGTTCTGGAGATGGATCGAGCTGAGCAATCTGCCGAAGGTGTTCGGGGCTGGCACGAGGTTGTGGACGAAGAACTGGCGAGGGGGGCAGCGGCCATCGATTATTTTCGGCAAAGAGCTGCCGAAGTCGAGCCGCACCAGACTGCGACTTTGCTCTACACCTCGGGGACGACAGGCGAGCCCAAGGGAGTGGTTCTAACTCACTCGAACATCGTGTCCAATGTTCAGGCCTGCCGAACGCTTTTCGATTTTGGCTCCGGTGACGTCAGCTTCTCGTTCCTGCCCCTGAGTCACATCTTCGAGCGGATGCTCGACTATTTCTGTTTTTGGGTTGGAGTCTCGATCGCCTATCCGGAAAGCATGGAAAGGATGCCGCAAAACCTTCTGGAAGTCCGCCCCACCGTGATGGCCGTGGTGCCACGTGTTCTGGAGAAAATCCAGGATCGTGTGATGGACACCGTGCGGCAGGGTCCGGGGGTCAAGCGCAGGCTGTTCAACTGGGCGGCTCAGGTTTGCCGGCAGGATGCGCGGGCGCGGCTCGAAAAGCGGGCGCCGGGCAGGCTCTTGAGGATGCGGCACGCACTGGCGGACCGTCTGGTCTGCTCCAAAGTTCGCGCCGGGTTAGGCGGTCGGATGAGGATTCTGATTTCAGGCGCCGCACCGCTTTCTCCCGACATCGCAGAATTTTTCCACGCCATGGGGATGCCTGTTTACGAGGGTTACGGGCTTACGGAAACTTCGCCGGTCATCGCCGTGAATTTTCCCGGCTCGGTCAAATTGGGGACCGTGGGCCGGGCGATTCCCGGCGTAGAAGTGAAATTGAGCGAGGAAAAAGTGGACGATGACTTCGGCGCGGGGAGGGAAATCCTGACTCGCGGACCGAACGTCACGCCGGGTTATTTCCATTCGGAGGAGTCCAACCGCGAAGCCTTCGTGGAAGGTTGGTTCCGCACGGGTGACCTCGGAGCGCTCGATACCGACGGCTATCTGTCAATTACCGGCAGGAAAAAGAACCTTTTTAAGACATCGGGGGGGAAGTACGTTTCGCCGGAGAAAATCGAGAGCCTGTTTCAGGGTCATCCTTATGTCGCGCAAATTGTGGTGGTGGGGGACGGGCGGCGCTTCGTCAGCGCCCTCATCGTCCCGAATTTCGCGCGACTGGAAACTTATGCGCGCGAGCAGCATATCGCGATCCGTGACCGTGAGGACTTGGCCGCGAATCACGCCGTCCGCGCATTTATGCTGCATCAGGTGGACGAGGCCACGCGCTGGCTCGCGCCGCATGAGAAAATCCGGCAAATCGCCCTGCTCGCCAGGGAATTCTCTCTCGAAGCCGGCGAATTGACACCCACGCAAAAAATCCGCCGGCGCGTCGTGCAAGAACGATATCGCGATGTCATCGAAAGAATGTACTCCAAACCCTCGTCCCCATCCCAGCCCCTCGCGGGGCGGTAGCATTCCGCTTCCTGAAGTGGTAGCGTTCCCCAGGCTGCCAGGGGGCTGAGTCCGAGGGCCTGCGAACTGCAATCATTCAGGGAGGAGAGAAGCGATGAAACGCGGTCGGCGCGAATTCGTGAAGTCGTTGGCGGG
>CAZTHM010000221.1:0-3377 GCA_964613505.1 uncultured Acidobacteriota bacterium
GGTGGACGCCAAGGACCCTTACACCAAGGGCCACTCCAAGCGCGTGTCGCAGTACTCGGTGATTCTCGCCAAAGAACTCGGCATGGAACCCGACGAGGTGGAGAAGATCCTGATCTCGGCGACCTTGCACGACGTGGGCAAAATCGGCGTCGAAGACCGCGTGCTCAAGAAACCCGGCGTCCTGACCAACGAAGAGTTCGAGATCATGAAGCGGCACACCGTCATGGGCTTCGAGATCGTGCGCCAGGTGAAGCGCCTGGAAGAAATGCTGCCGGGGATTCGCTGGCATCACGAAGCCTTGAACGGCAAAGGCTATCCGGATGGCATCGCGGGTGATGCGATCCCCTTTTATGTGCGGATTATTTCTGTGGCGGATACCTTTGACGCCGTCACTACCGACCGCCCCTATCAGGCCGGACGCGACTTCCCTTCGGGGATGGAAATCCTCCGCAAGCACGCCGGCTCCAAATACGATCCGATCGTCGTGGATGCCCTGTACTCCGCCTACGCGAAGGGCGACTTCCGTACCCACGAAGTCCGGCGCGGCGCCGTCATCGCCGTCCCCCAAGCCGCCGCCAGCTGACCTGGAGACCATCCTTCTCTCGCCTTTCGCAAAGCCCCGCCGTGATTTCATTCCCGTCCTCGCGGCGTTCGGGATAGAATCGTCGTGATGTCAAGTTCCCTCTTTGGTTCCGATGAAAAAAAGAAGAGTGGTTTCTTCGACCGGCTCAAGCAGGCCGTGGCCTCCACCAAGGCGCAACTGGTGCATCAAGTCGAGGAAATCGTGGAGGGGAAAGCAACCGTCGACCAAGCGGTGCTCGACGACCTGGAGGCCACGCTCCTCGCCGGCGACTTGGGCGTCACCACCACGAAGGAAATCCTGGCTCGCCTGCGCGAGCAAGTGAGCCGTCGTCGCCTGCAGGAGCCGCGCCAATTGCGCGCCGCCTTGGAACAGGAAATCCTGGCCGTCCTCGAAAATCCCTCCGGCCCGCGCGCCGCGTTGCCCGCGCCTAAGAGCCCGCCCGCCGGCCAGCCCGAAGTCATCTTCGTGGTGGGCGTCAACGGAGTAGGCAAGACCACGACGATTGCCAAGCTGGCGCATTACTATATGCAGCAGAGTCGCCGCCCGCTGCTCTGCGCTGCGGACACGTTTCGCGCGGCGGCCAACGAGCAGTTGGAGATCTGGGCGGGACGGCTCGGAATCGAAATCATCAAGCAGAACCCCGGCGCCGACCCTGCCGCCGTCATCTTCGATTCGCTCGCCGCGGCCAAGCGGCGTCACGACGATCCGGTAATCGTGGACACCGCCGGCCGCCTCCACACCAAAGACAACCTGATGGCGGAGCTTGAGAAAATGTGCCGGATCGCCGGCCGCGAAGTGCCCGGCGCGCCGCACCAGGTCCTGCTCATCATCGACGCCACCACCGGCCAGAATGGCCTCCAGCAGGCGCGTCAGTTCACCGAACACGCCGGAACGACCGGCATCGTCCTCACCAAGCTGGACGGTACGGCCAAAGGCGGCGTCGTGGTGGGCATCGCACGCGAGCTTGGCCTCCCCATCCAGTACGTCGGCATCGGCGAAAAGGTCGAAGACCTCCTGCCCTTTGATCCTCGCGAGTTCGTCGGATCGCTCTTCGAGTCGTAGCCGGCAATTAGTTCCTGTACTGATTCTAAAGGACCTAATGGCTTTGGATTTGCATTTTCGGCCGGGCAGCCCCGGGCGGGATCAACGATGTCGGACAAACTGTCGCTTTTCGCAGCGGGGCCTTACTAGCCGACCGTTCTTCATGCAAAAGGTAGTTCCAGCAATCAAGGCGGGCAACTATTTGCGAGACGGACGAGCCGGCGCGAGCTTCTGCAATTCGGCGCGGAGCGAATAAGTTTCACCCGGCCGGACGCCGGCGTTGATCCTTCGCCCGCGGTAGCCGTCCTTTTTGATGAGCACCGAGTAGCGGCCAGGCAGGAGCCCAAAGCGGCAGGTGCCGCCCAGGCCGGTGGTCGAGCGATAACCGGGCACCGAGACGGTGACGCCTTTGAGCGGCTTGCCCTCCTCATCCACAACGATCACGTCGAGAATGCCTTTGCCGGGGGCCGGCACTTCTTCTTTTTGGCTTTGCGCAGCCAGAAGGAGGGTCGTGGAGAGTATCAATGCCGCCGCCACGAACGTCTTAGCACTCATGCGCATAATGGTCCCTCCGGGGCCCGCATCGACTCGTCACTTTCCGGAGCCTGCCCGAATTCTCCGCACTGCCGCAATTTCCCCTGATGTTAACTCACGATACCGCCCAACTTCCAGCCCTTCCAGCTTGAGCGTGCCAATCCGTGTGCGGACGAGCTTCAGCACCTTGAACCCCACGGCTTCGATCATCCGCCGGACTTCGCGGTTCTTGCCTTCTGTGAGGACGACTTCGAGCCAAGTGTATTTCCCGCAATCCTCCAGGCGGCGGACAATCTCGGGACGTGCGAAATCACCGCGCTGCATCTCCACGCCCGCATTCAGCCGAGCCAGAACCTCGTCGCTCATGAGCGCGCTGGTTTTCACAAGATAGGTTTTCGGAACGCGGGAATCGGGATTGGTGATGAAGTCCGCGAACTCCGTGTCGTTGGTGAGCAGCAGCAACCCGGACGTGTCTTTGTCCAGCCGGCCCACTGGGAACACCCAGCTCTTCATTTCGCCCAGACAATCGTAGACGGTCTTGCGTCCGTCCGGGTCGCCGTGACTCGTGATGACACCCTTGGGTTTGTAGAAGAGCAGATAGATTTTGCGCGTGGGCTTTAGGCGCTGGCCGTCCAGTTGAATCGTGTCCTCGCCGGGCCGCACCCAGCAGTCGGGGTCGCGCACGACGCGGCCGTTGACCTTCAACCGGCCGGCCTGGATGGCCTCCCGCGCCTCCGTCCGCGATGCGAGGCCAAAGCGCGAGAGGACACGGTCGAGGGTTAGCGAGGCCTTGGATCTCATGCGGCCAGCCCTGAGTCAGGAGTTCAAAGTCAAAAGTTGAAAGTCGAGAGCAAAAATCAAAACCGCCTCGCGGTGGGCTTTCAACTTTTAACTCTCAACTCTCAACTGTTCTTCAAAAACGACACTTCATCCAGCTCGATGAATTCGCGCACCATCGGCTCGGACGACAGATCCATTTCGCTGACGGAGCCGAAGAACGCCACGCGGTTGTCCACAAGGAAAACCACGCGGTCGGCGAGTTTGCGCGCCAGACGCATGTCGTGTGTGACCACGAGGGACGTCAGTCCCGTCTCGCGCTTGAGTTTCAGAATGAGGTCGCCGATGGTCAGGGCCATCAGAGGATCGACCATATTGGTAGGCTCGTCGTAGAGGATGGCTTCCGGCTCGGCGGCCAGCGCCCGGGCGATGGCGACGGCGC
>CAZTHM010000221.1:3387-6617 GCA_964613505.1 uncultured Acidobacteriota bacterium
GCGGGCATCGAACCTCGAACGTCCGTCAGCTCGACCCGCGCCAGGAGTTCATCCACGCGCGCTTGAATTTGATCCTCGCTTCGCCCCAGCCCGCGCTCGGCGCGTTCGCGAAGCGGATAGGCGACGTTTTCTGCCACGGTCAGCGAGTCGAAGAGCGCGCCCGACTGGAAGACCATGGTCACGCGGCGCCGCACGTCCATCATTTCCGACTCGCTCAGTTGCGTGATGTCTCGTCCGTCGACCAACACCCGGCCTTCGTCCGGATAGAGGAATCCCATGATGTGCTTGAGCGTGACGCTCTTCCCTACTCCGCTGCGGCCCAGCACCACCACCATCTCGCCGCGGCGAACCTCAAAACTCACGTCCACCAGCACCGGCTCGTCATCGAACGCCTTCGAGACGTGGACGAACTGGATGTAGGGAGTCGCTGTGCCTTCGTCATCCGGCATAAGGGAATTATGAATGGTGAATAGTGAATTGTGAATGACGAAATCAGCGAGCCCTGCCCGATCCCTGCTGAGCATGGGTCGGGAATTATGAATTATGAATTATGAATTATGAATGACTATATCTGCGGGGAATCGCAGCTTCTTCCAGAAGGGGGATTTCTCCACTTCACCATTCAGAATTCACAATTCATAATTCGTTTCGCCGCCTCGTAGTCTTCCGGTGTGTTCATGTTCGCCAAAATGCGGGGCGGGAATCCCGCCCGCGCGATTTCTCGCCACGAGAGAACGCGGGGGCGCAGGCGAAAAGCCAGATCCTGGGTCTTATTCGAGCCGACGTTCAGGCTCGACCTCACCACCGCCAAAGCGCGCCGCCGGTAGACCGCGCACACCGGTTGAATCCGGAAGTCGCGCGCTTCCGGCACGGTGACCTCTGCCGCTTCATCCAGCGCGCGTTGGGCCAGGAAGCGCAGGAACCGCGCATCGACAAAAGGCAGGTCGCAGCCCAAAATGAGATTGAATTCCGTTCGCGCATGGAGGAGCGCAGTGTAGATCCCGCCCGCCGGACCGCGGCCTGGAATCTCATCCGACCACGCCGGAACGTTGAGTCCTGGAACGCTTTGCGGAATTCCTATCACCGCCACCGAACGGCAAACGGCGCGGAGCACCCGGATCTGCCGTTCCAGCATCGTCTCGCCGCCTAGCACAAGCTCCGCCTTGGCGCGCCCCATCCGCCGGCTGTCGCCGCCCGCGAGAACGAAACCAGATAGATTGGGGAAGCGGAGAGGCATGGAAGAATTGTGAATTGTGAATTGATGATTGAAAATGCGGCTCAGTCTGCCAATCTTCAATCGGCAATTCACTTTTCTTCGTTCCGCTCCAGGCCCGTCAGCAGAAACTTCGGGCCAGCGCCAAACGAGGGTTTGTAGATATAGTTTTTGTCCTCGACGGTCAAAGCGAAGGTAAAAGAATTCTCCGCGCCTGCGGCCGGTTCGCGCGTCTCGAAGATGCTGTCGCGGGTAAACTCCGGCCAGGAAGCTTCGACGAGCTTCTGGAAGCTCGCGACGCTGGGTTCCTTGCTCTTGAGAAATTTCGCCGGATCGATCAGCGCGTAGGCGGCGCGATAGTCGTGCAGGTGGAGCGCCGAGATAAAACGGTAAAGCGTGTAATCCTCGTTGCCCGCGTATTCAGTCTTGCCCGGTACAAACGCGGTGCCGTCCCAACCGTAAATGGTTCGGGCGGCGAATCCGCGCCGCCCGTGCTTGGAGAAAACCAGCAGGCCCGGGTCGGCGCGGCCGGTCATGATGAGCTCGGAGACTCCGTCTCCGTTCAAGTCGCGGAATTCCAGTTCCCCGTCCGCAAAGCCCTGGTAGCGGCTGTCGTCGCCGCGCGAATCCCAGATCAGGTTCGCGGTGTGATTCTTAAACTCGAAAATCACCGGGTAGGGAACGGCGTTCGCGCCCTCCTGCACGATGGCGACGATGTTGCGGCTGGTCCGGCTGAGCAACGATTTGGTTTGTATTGTAAAACTAGATTCCGTTTCCATCAGCCGCACCGGGTTCCAGCGCACGCCATCCCACGCCAGCACGTAGAAGATCCAAGCCGGACGCGCGGACGACCCATCGTCGACCTCGCCGCCCTGGGTATCCTCAGTCGCTTCTGGAGCCTCCGTCGTCCCTTCCAGAGTCCCCGCGGGCGGCGTCGCGAGACCCGCCCAGCGTAGAGCTAATTCCGGAACGCCGTCGCCGTCCAGGTCACCCAGCACTTCCAGGCTGGTGAGGCCTGCGTTCTCGCCCGATGTGTCTTTGGGCTTCAATTCCAAAGCCAGCGCCTGCGCGACGGCCTCGGGGTCGGACGAGGTGACGGAGGTCACCGCTGCCACGACATCCACCGGAGGATGTTCGCTATCCACAAACGGAAATGGCGGCTCGTCCTCGTCGGTGGGCTCGGGGACTCCGGCGGGTGGGGGTGGCCCCGGTTCCTGACTCGCTGCGTCTTGTGCAACCACCGGGGGAACTGGGGAGCACGAAAGTGCTATGGGATTCGTGACACAAACTGTCAATACGAGGAGCGCCAGAGCGACGAACGCCTGTATTGGCACCCCGCGCCGCAACCAACCAATGACCGCCAACCGAAAAGGTTTCAGCATCATAGATGAGATGCAATTATAGCCGAGGCGGCGGAGAATTCGTTGAAACCTTCTGGTACCAGGCGTGCACGGCGTAGCGAGACGTAAACGGATTGAACTCGACGTACTCTTTTTTCCTGCAAGCGGGAACTTTTCGGCCGTTCCAGCGATAGTAGGAGTGGAGAGTTCAAACGGAGAAGGCAGTTGAGCCAGCGCTCGGACGAAGAACTCTAGACCCCACTCGGTTGTCGGATGTCCGGGCCACGCCGCACATTGTGAGGAGTGTTCCGCCATGATTGCCGAATCGAAACGCGTTTCATCTACTTTACAGCCGTGGGAGGTCAACGCGCCGCCCAGCTTGAAGCCGCCGACTCTGAACGGCGCAATGCCGAAGATGAGCTTCGCATGGGGCCGCTTGGCGCTGGGGCTTTCAGGAGGCGTGTTCGTGGTTCTCCTGATTGCGGCCATCAGCATTCCGAATTTGCTTCGCTCCCGCATCGCGTCCAACCAAGCGTCGGGCCCAGGTGAGGGAGATTACCTGACAATGAAGGCCCCTGAAAGCGCTGGAGCCGCTGGTCAGGTGGCCAGGGATGAAGGCCTCTCAAAGCTGGCAATCCCTACACGTATGATTTCCTACCAGGTGTCGATGACGCTGG
>CAZTHM010000222.1:0-6615 GCA_964613505.1 uncultured Acidobacteriota bacterium
ATGCAAGACTCTCCCGAGGTCAAACGCTACCACCGCACGCGCCGCCGGCTGAGCGTCGCGAGTTTCCTGCTCGACCTCGCCGTGCTCGTCATCCTGCTCGCCACCGGCGGGAGCATCGCCTTGCGCGTCGTGGCGGAGCGCTGGGGTCATCAACCCGCGCTCGCGCTGCTGATCTTCCTCGGTATTTTCGGGGTCATCACCAAAACCGCAGGCTTGCCACTCGACTTCATCAGCGGCTACTGGCTCGAGCACCGATACGGCCTCTCGAACCTCACACTCGCCGGATGGAGCAAGGACCAGCTCAAAGGATTTGCTGTGGGAGGCGCGCTGGCGGCGCTGGGGCTGGAATGCGTTTACGCCATCATGCGCCGCTGGCCGGAACATTGGTGGCTGATTTCGGGAACGCTTTTCGTCGGCTTCTTTGTCGTGCTGGCCCATCTGGCGCCGGTTCTCATCTTTCCGATCTTTTTCAAATTCAAGCGTCTGAAGAATCCCACGCTCACCGAGAGGCTGCTCGAGCTCTCGCGGCGGGCCGGCACGCGCGTCCAAGGCGTCTTCGAATGGAAGCTGAGCGCAAAGAGCAAGAAGGCCAACGCCGCGCTGGTCGGGCTGGGGAGCACGCGGCGGATCATTCTCGCCGACACGCTGCTGGAGAAATTCAGCGACGACGAAGTCGAGGCCGTGCTGGCTCACGAGCTCGGCCATCACGTGTATCGCCACGTTTTTCAAGGATTGACACTGCAGGTCGCCGCGACGTTTCTCGGCTTCTATCTCGTCGACGTCGTTCTGCGGCGCTTCAGCGAAGGGTTCGGCTTTTCGGGTCTGGCGGATTTCGCCAACCTGCCGCTGCTGGGGCTGGTGGGCACCGCGCTCTCGCTGATTCTCCTGCCCGCGGTCAACGCCCACTCACGCGCCATGGAGCGCCAGGCCGACGCCTACGCGCTCCGCGCCATTCCCAGCAAGCTGGCGTTTGTTTCCAGCATGCAGAAACTCGCCGAGCTCAACCTGGCGAGCTTCCGCATGCTGGATGCAAACGCCATCTCCAGCAAGCTGGCGTTTGCATCCAGCATGCGGAAGCTCGCCGAACTCAACCTGGCCGAGCAGCACCCGCCCGGCTGGATCGAATTCATCTTCCACAGTCACCCCTCGATCGAGAAGCGCATCGCCTTCGCGGAACAGTTTCAGAGCGGAAGCTGAGTGCGGCGAATCAGGGCGTGGGATTCGGCGCGGGCAGGGTCTTGCGAATCGCGTCCAAAATTCCGTTGACGAATTCGACGGAGTCCCGGCCGGAAAAGCGGCGGGCCATTTCCAGGGCTTCGTTGATGATGACCGCGGGGGGAGTTTCCGCGTGGTGAAGCATTTCGTAGAGGGCCACGCGCAGAAGATTGCGGTCAACGGCGGCCATGCGTTCCAGGCGCCAATGCTCGGCCTGCGCGCTCACGCGGCGGTCCAGGTCTTGAACCTCTGCGACTGTCCCTTCGAAGAGAGAGCGCGCAAAACTCTCTTCCTCGGCGTCAACGTTTTGGGCGTGGAGGAACGTTGAGATTACATGCTCGGGCGTGTGCGCTCCCTGCTCCCATTGGAAGAGCATCTGCAGGGCGAGTTCGCGGGCTTTTCTTCTAGAAGCCATTTGAAGACAGTGACGAGTGACAAGTGACGAGTGACAAGGAAAAAGCTGGTTGATTCAAATGGAACTCGTCACTTGTCACTCGTCACTGGCCGGTGAATTTCGGCGGGCGTTTCTCCAAAAACGCGCGCGTGCCTTCTTTCATGTCGGCCGTCGTGCAGCAGAGACCGAACAGTGTTGCTTCCAGCAACTGGCCCTGCGCCTGAGTCATCTCCATGCCGTGGTTGACGGCTTCGAGAGCGAACTTGACGGCGAGCGGCGCGTTCGCCATGATCTTTTTCGCCAGAGTTTCCGCGGCGGTCGTCAGTTCCGCCGCGGGAACGACCTGATTCACCAGGCCGATACGGTAGGCTTCCTGCGCGGTCACCGCCTCGCCGCTCAGAATCAATTCCAGCGCGCGGCCCTTGCCCACCAGCCGCGCCAGGCGCTGCGTTCCCGCGTAGCCCGGGATAATGCCCAGCTTGACCTCGGGCTGGCCGAAGCGCGCATTTTCAGCGGCGATGCGCAGCGTGCAGGCCATCGCCAGCTCGCACCCGCCGCCCAGCGCGTAACCATTCACAGCGGCGATGACCGGCTTCCCCAGGTTTTCGATGCGGCCGAGAATTTCCTGACCGTGCTCCGCCATCGCCTTGCCTTCGAGCGGAGTTTGCGCGGCAATCCCGCCGATGTCGGCGCCGGCCACGAAGGCCTTTTCTCCCGCGCCCGTCAGGATCGCAACTCTCACTTCGGCGTCTTTCTGGAGGGCGCGGAAGCATTCGTCCAGTTCGTCCATCACCTGGCGGTTGAGGGCATTCAGTTTGTCGGGCCGGTTGACGGTCACATAGCCGATGCCATTGCGTTTGTCGTAGAGCAGGGTTTCATAGGCCATGAGCAAGCTCCCGAATTCAGATTCGCTGCGGCCGAAGGGTTGTCGCGTCAACCGCTCGCTCAAGAATAGCTGATGTGTCCGACACTGGAAATCTCGCGGTCACTCGCGCCCCTCGAGGAGTTTGTTCACCTTCGGATTCTTGGGATCGGAATAGTCGTAGAAACCTTTCCCGGATTTGCGCCCGTACATTCCCGCCAGGACCATTCGCTTCAAAAGCGGTGGAGGCGCAAACCGTTTTTCCCGGTACTCTTGGAAAAGGATCTCCGCGATGGAGTAAGTCGTATCAACGCCCACAAAATCCATCAGCGTGAAGGGGCCCATGGGATGGTTGCAGCCGAGCTTCATTCCCTGGTCAAGGTGCTCGATGGTCCCAAAACCCTCTTCGAGCGCGCGAATCGCGTCCAGCAAGTACGGGACAAGCAGGCGATTGACGATGAAGCCCGCGCGATCGGTGGTGAGGATCGGCGTCTTACCGAGGCGGCGCGCGAAGTCGAGACCGGTCTGCACAACCTCGGGGTCGGTGACCACGGTCTTCACCACTTCCACAAGTTTCATGAGAGGGACCGGGTTGAAGAAATGCAAGCCCAGGAAACGCGGAGCGCGCCGCGTGGCGGTCATCAACTCGGTGATGGAAAGCGAAGAAGTGTTGCTGGCAAAAACGGCGCCCGGCTTCACCATGGGCTCGAGCTCGGCGAAGAGTTCCCGCTTGCGCTCGAGATTCTCAACCACAGCTTCGATGACCAGGTCGCAATCGGCGAGGTCCTCGAGTTGGAGCGTCGGCCGCAGCCGCCCGAGCGCCTGCGTCTTTTGTTCGGGCGAAAGCTCGCCCTTCTCGACGAACTTGGCGAGAGAGCGGTCAATCGCAGACCAACCCTTGTCCAGCAATTCCTGCGAGACTTCGCGGACCACGCTGTCGAAGCCGGCCGTAGCGGCTACCTGCGCGATCCCCGAACCCATCAGGCCGCAGCCCACCACGCCAACCTTGCGAATCTCCATGGGTCAATTCCTCGGAAGGCCGCTGAGGATAATGCCACCAAGAGGAAGAAGCGTCTCCAAGAGAGCGGGGGACACTTTTTGGTTAAGGGCACCTAATCTCAATCGGACGGGCAATCCGTACACACTGAAAGCCGGCGGTGAGAGGGCCGGCCGCATTGCGCGCAAGACGTCAACCCTCGAATTGGGACACCACAACGCGCTTGCCGCCTTCCCGGCGCGCCTGGTCCATGGTGGCTTCCAAGCGATTGATGACCTCCGTCACGCCGTCCACCGCGTCAAACCGCAGCCCCAATGGCACCTCGCAGACAGCGCAGCACACGTTGGGCGCCGCCACGCCATCGAGCTTGACCTGGGTGGCGAGCCGGCGCAATTTCTCGACCGCGAGTCCCCCTTGGGGCAGCGGAGTGTCGGGCAAGACGATGGCAACGGAGTACGGGCTGTAGCGAACCGCGACATCATTTTGGCGCAGGCTGGATTGCAGGGACTTGGCGATTTGCTGAAGGTAGCGTTGCATGCCGGCGTCGCCCAGCATCTTGACCAGCGTCAGGGCGTTCTCGGGCTCGAACAGGCAGACACACAGCGGCTTGCCCAGCTCCTTGCCGCGCGCTGCTTCCGAAAGGAGACAATCCAGGTAGGCGCTGCGGGGGAGCAATCCCGTCGCCTCGTCGGACCCTGAGATGGAACGCGCCATGCGCCGCAGCTTGGCGTTATTCACGGCGATCACCACCTGGGTCGCGATGGTCTGCATGAGAATCACTTCGCCGGGCATCCACGAGCGCCGCCGGTCGCACTGTTCGGCCAGGAACAACCCGGAAGGTTGGTCGGCGTCCATCAGGGGAAGGGCGAGGAGGGACTGGATGTTCAGCGTACGGATGTCGGAGATGATGGGTGCAAAGACCGGGAATTGCTTGACGTCCTCCATCATCCAGCCATCGGGCTTGGCTGCCGCCTGCTGGATCAGGACAGAATGCAAACGCAGCGCCGCTTGCACCTCCGATGCCTGGGCAGCCGGCGAGCAGTACTCGACCGTGAGAGCGGGAGGCCGATCCGCTGTCCCCAAAGACCCCCAGCAGCGACTCGCATTCAACGCCCTCCCGATCTCATTCACGGCAACCTGCATCACGCCTTGCGTAGTTCCCTCGCGATAAATGTTGGCGGTGATTTCAGAAATCTTCTTGAGTTCTCCCAGGGACTCCTGCGAGGCCGGGCTCGGCGCCGGACCCGCTTCCGCGCCGCGAGCTGCCGCCTCGCCCGCCGCTTCCACCGCGGCACCGCCGGGCCGAATGAATCCCGTATTGTTGTAGAGCTCGCGCAGGCGCGGGTTCTTTTCCTCCGCTCCCGGAAAGAGGCGGTTGATCTTGGCCAGCGTCTCTTTGAGCCTCGAATCGAGCTGATACTGAAAATACATCTCACCTTCGATGATGAGATCATCCAGTCCTTCCGCCTTGGCCGGCCCGGGGGCCGCGCCGGCTCCGGCGGGTGAGGCCGCCGAGGAACGCGCCGTGGAGGGCGGCTGCACGCGCGAGGAAATGTTGTCGTACCAGATCTTGTCGATGTGTCCCTCGAGGGTCAGAAGGCGATCGTAATGGCCCGCCCCGTAGGGGTCGACATCGATAATCCGTTCCAGCGTATCCGCGGCCTGGTCGTTCTGCTCGGCGGCCAGGTAGAGACCGAAAAGCCGGGAGAGGGACCGCCTCAGCCCGTCCTCCTGGTTCATGTCGTTGTAGAGACCGGTGAGCATTTCCAGGGCGGGCAGGTTCGTCTCGTCGAATTCGTAGAACGCCTCCACGATCTTGAGAAACTCGTTCCGCTTGCCTTCTTGGAAGAGCCGTCCCTTGATCTGCTTCAGGAGATTCAGCGCGGGGTCAACATTCCCGGCCTGCGCCAGCCCTTCCGCGAGCTGGACCAAAAGCGGCAGCGACTCGGGGCGCGCCTGGTAGAGCTTCCAGCACACGGGCTGGGCTTTCTCAAAGGCCTTCGTTTGCAGGTAAGCGCGGGCCAGCATGTCCAGCACCGGAAGGTCGTCAGGTTTGGCCTGGAAGATCGGTTCCAGAAGGGTGACCACGTCCGCGCCGCGCTCCTTTTTCAGGTAGAGCTCCGCGACCGCGATGCTGGCGCTCTCGTCCTCGGGATCGAGCAGGTGCGCCCGTTCGACTAATTCCGCCCACGGGTCGTCTTGCCCCGCCTTGCGCGCCAGTTGCGCTGCCTGAAGAAACGCGAGTGTGGCCACTTTGGGCAGGCGTCCCTTGACCGCCTGTTCCCCCAGCTCGACCTGGGCGTTGAGGTTGTTGGGATCCAGCTTGACGATGCGCTGCAGACAATCCAGGATTTGGGTCGCCGCCCCGGCGGCGCGGTATTGTGCCAACGCCTCGCGGAATATTTCCAGGGCCTCTGCCGCCTTCGAGGTCTTTTCCAAAAGAGGGCCCAGCTTCATCATCGTATTGACGTCTTGCGGCGACGTCTTGAGAATCTTCCGGCACGTCGCGACTGCCTTGGTGACGTCGTTTTTCTTGATGTAAAGATCGACGAGCTGAGCCAGAGAGCGCAACCCTTCGGCGGAACGGTTCAGCCGCAGGCTGAGATCGCCCAAGTTTTGCAGAACCTCTTCGTCGTTCGGCTGGTAGCGGTTGATTTCCTGGTAAGTCTCGAGTGCCGACTCGAACTTCTGCTTCTGCAAATACTTCTCGGCTTTTTCAAACAGCTTGTCGATGTCGGGCATGGGAGCAGTTGACCGCGAGCGGCCTTCTCATTCGCGCTGGAACACCTTTGTCGAAATTGACAGATTAACTCTATTTTGTTAGATTTTCAAAGGGTTTGCAAAAGCCTCTCAGTTGACAACAGTCCGGCGATACCGCACTCACTGCACGGCATTTCTTCCCCTGGCTGGTCCTCCGCCCAGGACAGGCGAATCGAACGCCCCATGACCGACGCGCGCTACATCCGAAACTTCTCCATCGTGGCCCACATCGACCACGGCAAGTCGACACTGGCCGACCGCCTGCTGGAAATGACCGGGGCGCTCTCCAAGCGCGAAATGTCGGACCAGGTCCTCGACTCCATGGACTTGGAACGCGAGCGCGGCATCACGATCAAGGCCCACGCCGTCCGGCTCCACTACCAGGCC
>CAZTHM010000223.1:0-2922 GCA_964613505.1 uncultured Acidobacteriota bacterium
GCATTCACGCAACGGTAGGCGACTTCGCCTTCGGAGCGATGAACCTCGCCGGCGCACACCGGACATTTCCTGGGCATCCTGAATTCGCGGCTATCGGGCGCGGCTTTGACGACCTTCACAACCTGCGGAATCACTTCCCCGGCGCGCTGAATGAGCACCGTGTCGCCGACCTTCACCCCCAAGCGCTCGATCTCGTCCATGTTGTGGAGCGTCGCGTGGCTGACGGTGACTCCGCCGACGTCGACCGGCTCGAGGTCGGCCACCGGAGTAAGCGTCCCCGTCCGGCCGACCTGGGGGCGAATGTCTTTGACAACGGTGGTGGCTTGGCGCGCCGGATACTTGAACGCCGCGGCCCAGCGCGGTGATTTCGCCGTCGTGCCGAGTTCCTCCCAGAGCCGCGTGTCGTTCACTTTGACGACGATCCCGTCGATTTCGTAGTCGAGCGAGTCGCGCCTGGTTTCCCATTCCTGGATGTAGGCGAGCAGTTCGTCAAACGACCGGCAGAGTTTACGGTGCGGATTCACTTTGAAACCGAGCTTTGACAGCGCGTCGAGGGTTTTGGAATGCTCGGCGATTGGCGGGCGTCCGTTCACCAGGAGCGCGTAGAGATACATATCGAGCTTGCGCTCCGCGACGATGCGTGGATCGAGCTGGCGCATGGTGCCCGCCGCCGAGTTACGCGGGTTGGCGAATTTCGGGTCGCCTGCCGCCTCGCGCCGCGCGTTGGCCTCCTCGAATGCCTTGAGCGTCATGATGACTTCACCGCGCACTTCGAAGCGCTTGGGGCTGCCGATCGCTCCAAGCTTCTTTGCATCGATGCGCAACGGGACAGAACGGATCGTCTTGACGTTCGAAGTTACATTCTCACCGGTTGTGCCATCGCCGCGCGTCACGCCGTGGACGAGCGCGCCGTCTTCATAGGTCAGTGACATCGAGAGCCCGTCGAGTTTCAGCTCGGCAACGTATTCGACGCTTTCGCGGCCCGAGAGCTCGCGCACGCGCCGGTCGAATTCGCGCAGCTCATCCACCGAATAGGTGTTGTCCAGGCTGAGCATTTGCACCGAGTGGCGGACCTTGGGAAACTCCTTCGCCGGCTGTCCGCCCACGCGCTGGGTGGGAGAGTCCGGCGTCACCAGTTCCGAATGTTGCGACTCCAGCTCCTGCAAACGCCGCATCAACTTGTCAAATTCGAAGTCGGAAATTTCCGGATCGCTCAGGACGTAGTAGCGATACTCGTGACGGCGGATTTCGTCGCGAAGCTTGGCGACTTCCTTCTCCAGACTCTTGGCCACGCGAACCCTCGATTCCTGGTGTGATTGCCCGCTTGCCTCCGCGGGAAATTATACGCCTCTGCGTGGGAAGAAATCTGGCGCGCTCACCGTTTCGACTCTGGGCGGAAGACAACAGGCTCTCCAGACTTGACATCAAAGCAAATAGACTGCTACGTTCGGCAGAGGAAGATTGGTTCAAGGAGCAAGACGGAAGATGAGAAAAATCCTCGGCGCTATCTTCGTGATCTCGACCGGCACATCGTCCCTGCTGGCGGCTCAAACCACCGAGCCGCGTAAGCCCGAGACGGCGCGATTCGGCGATCCCACAACGATTGCCCGGCAACTCCAGGATCTCTTCTACGGCGTCATCAAGGGCCTCGACAAAAACGAAATGGTCCTGGAGAAGACCAAGTTTGGAGTTGACCAGACGATCAAGCTCAAGGCCAAAACCAAATACATTCACGACGGCGAAGCGAGCACCCTCGACCGGTTGAAGGTCGGCGACCAAGTCTGGCTGCAAATCAAGAATGAAAAGAAAACCGGCGACATGATTGCGGAAAAAGTCTTGAGCGGAGTCATCGCACCGACAATACGCAAGTGAATTATGAATTCTGAATTGTGAATGGTGAATTGGCAAGGACGAGTTTCCTCCGAGAATTGCTTACCTCCAATCCGACTGTGGACATGACGCGACGATTTGTAATTCACTATTCATCATTCACCATTCATAATTCATCATTTAAAACCTCCTTCCTTTGAAGCACGCAACGCTGATTTACAATCCCGTGGCTGGCCGGCACCCCGCGCGGCGTGAAAGGCAAATCCGCGCCGCCACGAAGGCGCTGCGCGAGGCGGGGATCGACGTCAAGCTGGCACCGACGACCGGCCCGGGAGTGGCGCGTGACCTGGCTCGGGCCGCTGTGACCGAAGGCGAAACTCTGGTGTTGGCCTGCGGCGGCGACGGGACCGTCAACGAAGTCCTCAACGGACTGGTGCCGGGCAACGCCACGCTCGGCATCCTGCCGGGCGGAACCGCCAACATCATCGGGAAAGAGCTGCGGCTCCCCCACGACCCTGTGCGCGCCGCGTGCGATCTCCCCGCCTGGAAGCCGCGGCGGATCGCGCTGGGGAAAGCGATCTGGGGTGGCGCTTCGCCCTCCACGGAAAAACTGACGCGGTACTTCATCAGCGTTGCCGGCATCGGCTTTGACGCCTACATCATTCACAGCCTCTCGTGGTCGCTCAAGCTGGGTTGGGGCGTGGTCGGCTACGGGATCGAGGCCGTCCGGCAGGCGTGGCGATATTCGTTTCCGCGCTTTGGGGTTCGAATCGACGGTGCGGACCGCCAGGCTACTTTCGCCGTCATTCACCGGGCCGGCCATTATGCGGGTTGGTTCCCGCTGGCGCCCAATGCCAACGTTTTCAAACCTGACTTTACTGCCTGCCTGTTCAAAAGCTCCAGCGGCGCACGCTATGTTCTCTACGCGCTTGCGGTCCTGCTGGGGCAGCACGCCCGGCTCGCTGACGTAGAGCTTGTCGAGGGTCTCAAGATTGCCTGCGCGGGCGAACCGGCCGGGAAGGCCATCTACTTCGAACTCGACGGCGAACTGGTGGGCGAGTTGCCGGCAACCTTTGAGATCGTGCCGGACGC
>CAZTHM010000223.1:3022-6581 GCA_964613505.1 uncultured Acidobacteriota bacterium
ATCGCCGGCTCGAACCTCCCCGACCTCGATGTCGTTTCCCGCATCGACAGTTCGGCGACTTACTTGAAATACCACCGCGGCATCACGCACTCGATTCTGGGATTGGCAGTGCTGGGAATCGGGCTCGGCCTGGCCGCCTACTACCTGGGCCGCAAGGCCGCCCCGATGAAATCGGGGCCGCCCGTGGACGCGCGCTGGCTGATGGTGTGTTCCCTGCTGGCCACGGCCAGCCACCTGCTGCTCGATTTCACCAACGCCTACGGCGTTCGGCCGTTCCTGCCCTTCAGCGGGCGCTGGTACGCGTGGGATATCATGTTCATCTTCGACCCGCTGCTGATTTTCCTCCTGGTGATGGGATTCGCGGTGCCGGCGCTCTTCCGGCTGATCTCCGAGGAGGTCGGAGCGCGGAAGACCGGCTTCCGCCGCGGGGCGATTTTTGCCCTTGGCTCGATGGTGGCGCTCTGGGGCATTCGCGACCTCACCCATCGGCGCGCGCTCGCCATGCTGGATGCGCACACCTACTTGCAGGAGAACCCCCGGCAGATTGGCGCCTTCCCAGTTCCCATGAACCCTTTCCAGTGGAGCGGCGTGGTGGAAACCGACTCGGCCTATCACGTCTTGCCCGCCAACGCGCTGGGCGGCGACGTGGACGTGGAGCATACGCGAATCTTCCGCAAAGCCGAGCCCGCGCCGGCTCTCGACACGGCGATGAAAACCCGGACCGCGGCTATCTTCCTGGACTTTGCGCGATTCCCGTGGGGATCTGTGGATGCGAGGGAAGACGGCTATGACGTGACGCTGCGCGACCTGCGCTTTCTCAGTTCCGCCATAGCGCGGCGCGGATTTGTCGTGGATGTCAGCCTGGACAAGAACCTGAAGGTTCGCTCGGAGTCATTCAGTTTTTCTGCGCGGCCCGGACGCGACGGCGGTCAGGCTCCTGAAGAGGGAGAGGGGCCGCGTTCTTCCACCGGCGGTGCCGCGATGGGCCGCCTGGCCACGCGCCGGTAAACCATCGCGCCCAAAACCACGACGGCGACCACCACGAGCGATGCCCAGACAAAGTTCTCCTTCAGGTAGGCTTCCGCCTGCGCGCCATAGCGCGCTCCAAGATAAGCCTCGGTCCCAAACCGCAAGCCGCGCCCTACCAGCAGCGCTACACCGAATCTCACGGCGTTCACTCGCAGCACGCCCGCGGCGACCAGGAAAGCCTTGAAGGGCGCCGGCGGCGGGAGTATCGACGCGACCAGGATGGAGGCGAATTCATTCCGCTCCAGCCATTCATGCGCGCGAGCCAGAAAGGCGGAAGACCGGCGGCGCCAGACGAATCGCGCGCCACCGCGCGCCAGGCCGTAAATCAAGTACGCGCCGGCAACCGACCCTACCGTCGAAGAGAGGGCGTAAAGGAGCGCCCGCTCGGGATGCTGGCTGGAGAGATGGATCAGAAGCAGGTCGTTCAGGGAGGGTAAAGGCACGAAGGATGAATCCAGGAACGAAATGCCAAAAAGCCCCAGACCTCCGTACAGAGCCAGCACTTGCCCCAGTTTTGTTGAGAGAGATTTGAAAAAAGACAATCGCGCGCACCCGGAAATAACTGGTCAGCCATTCTATGCGCAACGCGGGAATTGCGCAATCGCGGAACCGCCGCCAGTGTCAGAGCTTCCGTGCTCGCCGGCGGGCTCGCGGGGGTTTAGTCCGTCGCCTGCGAGGCGAGCCGCTCGAGCCCTTCGCCGCTGGCACGCATGGTGAGCCATTCCTTCATCACCACGGCGCCCAGTGACTCGTAGAACTCGATGGCGGGCTTGTTCCAGTCGAGCACCTGCCACTCGAAGCGTGAGCAACCCTTTTCAACCGCGATCCTCGCGAGGTGCAGGAGCAAGGCCTTGCCGATTCCCTTCTTGCGGAATTGTGGCCGCACAAACAAGTCCTCGAGAAAAAGCCCCGGCCGGCTGCTAAAGGTTGAGTAGTTGTGAAAGTAGAGCGCGTAGCCCGAAGGCTCGCCAGCCCACTCGGCAATGAGCACGCGAAAGTAGGGCCGGTCCGAGAAGCCGTCCCGCCGAAGGTCGTCAGCAGTCGCCACCACCAGGTGCGCCAGCTTCTCGTACTCCGCCAGCTCGCGAATGAGTTGGAGGATGAGCGGAACATCGTCAGCGGTTGCGTTGCGGATTGTCAGCATGCGCCCATTGTAGCTCGGAGGCGCTCTCAAACTCCGCGGGTTTAGGCAATCCCGACGCAAAAGCCGCCGCCCTGCAGGGCAAGGCTGCGCGACGGCTCCTCAGAGGTAAAGCAGCCGCAGGGACATCCAGAAGACTGGCTGGTAGATGTATGGAAATACCTTCCAGCAAAGCAGAAGGCCGACGATGGCGAGCGTCGGATTCCGCGTCAGGGCGGTGAAGCGGCGGGCGCCATTCTCCCCCAATACCAGGCCGATCGCCGAACTGCCGTCGAGCGGCGGCACGGGAATCAGATTGAAGAGGGCAAGAAGCAGATTGAGAGAGAAGAGAATGCTGACGAAGAACGCCACACCTTCAGCGGTTCCCGGAGCCGCAGCATCGACCACGTGCGTGAATCCCACCCTGTCAGGCTCGGCCAGGACTCGGGCGAAGATCAGAAGACGAATGGCGAGAGCTGCAATCAGAACCAGCGTCAGATTCGCCACGGGTCCCGCCAGCGCCATCCACGCGGCGCGTAACGGATGGCGGTCGCGCCACGCCGGGTCGTAAGGCGCACTTGCCCAGCCGATCATCCATCCCCCCAGCGCGTAAGAGAGAATCGGCATGATGATCGTGCCAAAAACTTCGCGGCGCATGTGCGGCACGGGGTTCAGAGTCACTTGCCCGCCGAGGGCGGCTGTCGGGTCTCCTCCCCACTTGGCCACCAGCGCGTGCGCCGCCTCGTGACAGGTAAGCGAGAAGAGAAACACGACGTACCAAACCACGCCGTTGGCAATGAGGTTGGGATCCATGCTGGGAATCTAGCAGAGAATGGCAGGGACGTATAGCCGGACAGCTGACGGAGCGCGGTTGAAAGGCATTTCCGTTGACTCGCGAATCCTGAAATAATGTGGCAGCTCAACCATCTGTGGAGGATGACTCATGGCGGCCATGAAACCACGGGCGGCGCAGGATGAAGCCGACTCAGGGGCGGTAGGGAAGAGAGGGGTTTAGGGGCCGTTGCGCCCGCCATCCGTGGCAGGCGGACCGGAGCGTTTGGAGCTTGAAAGGCGGGGGTGGCAGGCGTACGCTATTCCTAAGAGGTAAAATTGAAAGGGAAAATCGCGATTAGAAGGAGATAGCAATGGCAGAGGACTATGGTCAGGAAATTAGAATTCCGCAAATTCAAATTCCGCCGGGGATGGGGAAAAAGATTCTCGTTCTTGGGATCGTAATTGGCGCCCTCGTTTTCCTATCGGGAACCGTGGGCACGGTGGGCGCAGGAGAACGAGGCGTCTTACTGCGTTGGTCAGCCGTGACCGACACAGTCTTCGATGAAGGTCTCTATTTCAAAATTCCTTTCGTGCATCAGGTGGTTCTGATGTCAACCCAGATTCAGAAATACACCG
>CAZTHM010000224.1:0-6543 GCA_964613505.1 uncultured Acidobacteriota bacterium
ATTCCTCGAGAACCTCCTCCAGTTCTTCCCGGCACTTTTCCAGCTTGTCGGCATTCGCGTAAACCCCATCGAAGCTGGGTATCTCCCCGTAGAAGGAACCATCATCTGGGAGTATCTCGTATTTTGCCTGGCGCATCGCTGTCTGGATGTAGTCTCTCAGCATCTGAGATACCTCATTCTTCCTAATTCTTATTATCGGGCTAAAGGGGAGTCGAATTCCATAGATTCTGACTTCTGCCTTCTGACTCCTGGCTTCTTACTCCGACCCTTCCACCAGCGCGAATTCCTCAGCCGTCAAACCGTACAGGGCATACACCAGTCGGTCAATTTCCGCGTCCGTGGCGTCAATCTGGCGCGGGATAATGGCCTTCTGCGCGCCCGACTTCGCGGCGGCGACTGCACTGGCGATTTGCAGCTTGAGTCAAAGCCGCCGCCGGTCAAGGCTTTGGCGCCGTAGGAATGAGGAAGATATTTATATCGGCAACTTCGTATCAAGACACTCTGCGCGACCGACGAATTAGGGTTGAGCTCGAGCGCGCCCAAAAGCACATACCCGATCTGGCTCTGTAGTCTCGCGCGCTGGGCGGTTACAGATGTGGTCGGCCGGCCCTCCGTTTCCTTCAAAAACTCCGCGTCTAATTCGGATGTGCCGCGCTTCCGCTAAGTTTCCGGTGGCGCGGGTGGGGTGACGGCCTTCAACACTGCCTCGAGGAAGAACGCCTCCGGAAGCGAACCCTCAACGGACCCCATGCCATTGATGACCGTTCTGGGGACAGCGTAAACGCGATAGCGCGAAGCGAGTTCAGGAAACTCCGAAGCCTCGATGGAATCGGCGGTGATGAGGTCGTTTTCCATCGCGAAGCTGTGGGCCAGGCGCACGGCCTGCGGGCAGTGTGGTCAAGTCGGAGTAACGAAGACTTCGAGATGCAGGGATTGGGTAACCGCTGCGAGCTTTTCTTTGCTCTCAAGTTTCAGTCCCGAATCGCCCTTGGAGACATTCAGGATAGCGTCCAGAAAGGTCGAAAATTCGTACCCGGCCGGAATGCCATAAAACCGGATGCCGTAGTCTTTGCCGTTGCGGATCACCGTTGCAGGGACTTTGTCCACGCTGTATTCCGCCACCTTTTCTTTGTCGATCAGAAAATTGTGAACGTCCAGGGTGAGCTTGTCGGAAAGCGCCGCGACCTCTTCCAGCAGCTTGCGGGTTTCGAGGCCGTACTCCAGGTTCAGTTCCTGGGTGAAATGGATCAGCTTGACGGGCTCAACCATCTCCCGCAACCGCTCCCGAATTTCCGTTGCATCATCGTCGCGGATGATTGCCATTCTGTTTCCTTGTCTTGTTGTCTCTGGCCTCGCGGCAGCGCGCGACTGGAAACCGTGGTGGCTCAGCTTTCTGCTCCCCCAGTTTGATGCTTGATCGCGGAGAAGGTTCCACGGACGTTTCCACTTGCCGCCGCGATTCGCTAGGATTCACTATCGGAATCGAAGCCAAACTTCTTCATCTTGTAGCGCAGCGCGTCGCGCGAAATGTCGAGGAGTTTGGCGGCATGGGTCTGATTGCCGCCCGTCTGCTTCAGCGCCAGGCCGACGAGTTCCCGCTCCACCTCTTCGAGCGACGTGCCTTCCTTGGGGAGTTCCAGCGCAGGAATCATCTTGCCGCTCGAGAGGAGCCGCCACGACGCCAGGGTGGTGTTCACCACACCGGAAGCCACCACCTCGGCGTTGTCCGGGACCGTTGCCGGGATGCTGGTTTCATAACCTGGCGCCTGCCCTGTGACCTGGATGGGCAGATAGGTGGGGCGGATGTAGTCCGCTTCCTCCAGGATCATGGCGCGCTCGATGGCGTTCTTCAATTCGCGCACGTTGCCGGGCCAGTCGTAGCGCACCAACAGGTCGCGAGCTTCCTGGGTAATCCCCTTGAGGTTTTTCCGAAACCGGAAGTTGTAGCGGTCGATAAAGAACTCCACCAGGGGGAGGATGTCTTCCTTGCGATTGCGGAGCGGGGAGATGAAAATCGGAATGATGCTGAGCCGATAGAACAGATCCTGGCGGAATGTCGCGTCGCGGACGCCCTGCTCCAAATCACGGTTGGAAGCGGCAATGACGCGCACGTCCACGCCGATATCCTTGACTCCGCCGATGCGGCGGATCGTTTGGTCTTCCAGCACACGCAGGAGCTTGGCCTGCAAGTAGGTGGACAGCTCGCCGATTTCATCCAGGAAGAGCGTCCCCCCGTCGGCAATTTCAAAGAGGCCTTTCTTCTGCGCTTTGGCGTCGGTGAAGGCGCCGCGTTCGTGGCCGAACAGCTCGGCCTCCATCAAGTTTTCAGGGATGGCGGAGCAGTTGATGGCCACGAAGGGTTTCTCGGCCCGGACGCTGTCGTAATGGATGGAATTGGCGATCAGGTCTTTGCCCGTGCCGCTCTCTCCCTGAATCAGCACCGTCGAGGCTTCGCTGGCGGCGACCTTGCGAACGAAGTTCATCAACTCCACAATGCGCGGCGACTTGCCCACCACTTCGTGATAGCCGGAACGCTTTTTGACTTCCTCGCGCAGGCTGTCGCGTTCGGAGCGAAGCTTGGAGCGATCAATCGCATTCGCGATGGTGATCTGGAATTCGTCGAAATCGAGCGGCTTCTTGACAAAGTCGAGGGCGCCGAGCTTGATGGCCGTCTTGATGTCGTCCAACTGCGGGTCGGCCGTGATCATGATGACGGGAATGGAGAGATTGTTCTGCTTGATTTCGCGGAGGACTTCGATGCCGCTCAGGTCGGGCAAGCGCACGTCGAGCAAGATAAGGTCCGGCGCCTCGCTGCGAATCTGCGCCAGCCCTCCCGTGCCGCTCTCCGCCTCCAGCGCCGTGTAGCCCCACTCCTCCAGTTGCCGCCGCACCGACCAGCGGATCAATTTCTCATCGTCGACAATCAGGACTTTCTCATTGGACATAAACTTGTTTGACTTCTTCGGCAGCTTCGCGCAAAGGGATGCGGATGATGAAACGGCTTCCCTTTTTCAATTCGCTCTCGGCGGTCAGCGTTCCGCCGTGCGCGGCAATGACCCGCCGGCAAAGGGACAGCCCCAGACCTGTCCCACCGCGCTTGGTCGTGTAAAACGGGCGGAAGATGCGGTCCAGATGCTCGGGGGGAATTCCGGGTCCGGTGTCGGTCACCGCAATCTCGACCGACCCCGGCCGGCTTGGCCCGTCGGCGCCGCGCAGATTCGCTTCGATGGTGATCTTGCCTTCTTTCTCGATGGCCTGAATCCCGTTCAGGACGAGGTTCAACAGAACCTGGTGAAGCTGCTCCGAATCGGCCAGGAACTTCGGCAAGGAAGGTGATATCTGGATCGAGAAATCCACCTGCCGGGTTCCCGTCTGCTGGCGCGCCAGTTGGAGCGTGCGGGCGATTGTTTCTTTGAGGTCCGCCCGCCCGAACTGCGGCGGCTTGGGGCGCGCATAGACCAGCAGATCGTTGAGCGTCTTCTCGATGCGGCGCACTTCCTGCCGCAAATCCTCGAGCACTTCCCGGTCCGGATGGTCCTGGGGAAAATCCTTGGTGATAATTTCAATGGCGCCGGCGATGCCCGCCAGCGGGTTGCGGATTTCGTGCGCCAGGCCGGCGGCCAGTTCGCCGATGGTCGCCAGATGCTCGGCGTGGACCATTTCCGTATCGTGGACCCGCTGGCAACTCTGGCAGAATTCCATCCAGCGCTCGGTGAGAGTCCGGATTTCCTTCTCCAGTCCCTCCGTGCCGGTCGGGAAATCAGGCCCCGCCGTTAGCCGGGCGTAATTGGGAGCAATCTTGACGATGGCCAAGCGCAGGTCGCGCAGCAACGCCCACGACCGGCGCTCCTGGAGAATCAGCATGCCCGTGGCCGCCGACAGCGCCGCCAATAGGGCAATCACCAGCGCGTGGCGGATCGTCAGCCCTTCCTGGTAGGATTCATAGACAACCGCGGCGACAATTCCCGCCAAGGATATAGCCAAAACGAATAAATTCTGTCCGAATGTGGGCGGAAAGCGGAGAAGACGTTTTGGAAGCGTCCAGTCCAATGGTAAGATGCTATCCTTCGACAGGACTCTCAACCCGTAATCTTAACACAGGGTGCAGGCCGTGGCCAGAATGCCCGAAACCTTTTTCGCGGAGATGAAACGCTACGTCGGGTTCAGCGATGAAGATGCCCGCCTGCTTCGAGCCGTCGCCCCCAAGATGGAACGCCACTTCCCCGCCTTGTCGGAGCGGTTTTACGATCAGATTGCTCTGCATCCGGACGCCGCGAAAGTCTTTACCGGAGGCCAGGCTCAGATCGAGCGCCTCAAGGGCACGCTGCAAGGCTGGGCCCACCGCGTCTTCGTCGGGCCGCATGATGAAGACTACGCCGCCGAGCGCTACAAGATTGGCGTCCGGCACGTGATGGCGGGGCTGTCCCAACGCTACGTCATCAGTTCCATGGGCTTGATTCGCGGCCGCCTTCAGGAGGCGCTGGCCATTGAGGTCCAGGGCGATCCACCGCGCCTGCAGGCAACTAAAAAAGCGCTCGACAAGATCCTCAACCTGGACCTGAACCTGATGTGTGAGTCGTATTTCCAGGAGAGCATCCGCGTCCTCAGCGACGTGAACCGCCGCCTGGAGCAGGCCAACCTGGAACTGGCGGAACTTTCCCGGGTTAAGACCGAATTCCTGGCGACGACTTCGCACGAGCTTCGCACGCCGCTCAACTCCATCCTGGGATTCACGCGTTTGATTCTCGACGGTCTCTGCGAAACGCCCGAGGAGGAACGCGAACTGCTGCGTGACGTGGTGCGCAGCGCCGAGCACCAACTCTCGATTGTCAACGACATTCTGGATATCGCCAAGATCGAGGCGGGGAAACTGCGCTTGACCCTCGAGGCCGTGGACCTGCGGCCCATCCTCGCCGAGGCCAAGGCCGTCGTCGCTTTGCACGCCGCCCACAAGCGCTTGACCCTGGTCGATGAGACCGAGCCGGTTGACCTGCCGCCGGTCATGGGAGACCGCGTCCGCGTGAAGCAAGTCCTGATCAATCTGGTGAGCAACGCCGTGAAGTTCACCGAGCAGGGCTGGGTCACGCTCCGCGCTCAGTCCTATCCCGAGCGCGGTTACCTCACGATTGAAGTCCAGGATACGGGGGTGGGGATCCCGCCCGAGAAGCAGACTTTGCTGTTCGAGAAATTCCGCCAAGTCGATAGTTCCTTCACTCGCCAGCATGGCGGAAGCGGACTGGGCCTCGCCATCAGCAAGAAGATGGTGGAAATGATGGGGGGGCGAATCACACTCTCCAGCGCGGGAAGAGGCTGCGGGACCACCGTTACCTTCTCATTGCCGTTGAGCCGCGCAGCCCAGGACCCGATCCACATCGTGGGGAAGGAAAGCCTTACGGCGGTTGGAGATGAAACGGGCGTGCGCGTTCTGGTGGTGGACAACGATCCGGACTTTCGGCTCTTTCTCAAAACCCTGCTCGCCAAACACGGCTACTACGTGCTGGGCGCGGCGACCGCCGCCGACGCCGTGGACGCCTCGCGACGCTTTCGCCCTCAATTCGTGATTGTGGACATGGCGCTCCCCCAACGCCCGGGGGCAATGCTGGGCGATGGCGCGGATCTGGTCATGCACCTGCAAAGCGGCGCGCTGACTCACCAACTGCATTGCCTGATGGTGACGGGCTACGATCCCGCCGACGTGCAGGAGCGCCTGGCAGCGCTGCACGCTGCCGCCGAAATCTGGCAGAAGCCCATCGACGGTGAAAGGTTCGTCGCGCGCCTGGAGCAGATTCGGCGGGAGGCCGGTGTCTCGGTAAGCTTGCCGCCCGCCGCCTCGTGAGTGAGACTCCTGAATTCATGGCAAAAGTCCTGGTCGTGGAAGATAACCCACTGGTGGCCAAGTTCTATCGGCTAGCGCTGGAACGCGCCGGCGGCCACAAGGTGACTTGCACCGAAGACGTGACGGAGATCCTGCGACTGGTCAGCAGTCGCGCCGTGGACGTCGTCATCCTGGATGTGTCGCTGGCCAACTGCTCTTATGACGGCCACCCCGTTGACGGCTTGGACGTGGCGCACCTGATCCGCCAGCAGCCCGAAGGCAGGGAACTTCCCATTCTCCTCGCCACCGCTCACGCCATGGAAGGCGACCGCGAGCGCCTGCTCGCCGCTTCCGGCGCCGACGCCTACCTCGAAAAACCTATCTACGACCCGCAAGTCCTCGTTCGCAAAGTCGCAGAGCTGATGGCGAAGTAAACCGGCTGGCGGATTGCAGCGAAATCGGCGTCACTGTTAACAAGACATGAAACCGACGATGGCGAGGCTTTAACTATTCTGACAAGGCTCGCTTGAATTCCGTGGTGGCTCGTATTGTTCGAAAATTGCCAATTGGGCGGGGGAGAGTGCCTGGGGCGTCTCCCTACCGGCCGGCCGGTGGGTCATTCATCGTTCATCATTCAGCCTTCATCATTTCTCCAGCCCCCGGCACTGCCTCCCCGGCCCACTGAATCACAGGGTCAATTCCCTAGCGCCTGCTTTTCTGCCCTTGTG
>CAZTHM010000225.1:0-6533 GCA_964613505.1 uncultured Acidobacteriota bacterium
GCACGCTGAGCTGCTTGTGCATGATGTCTTCCTGCGGCACAAACCCGATCGTGGACTTGAGACTGTCGAGGTTCCGGTACAGCTCCACGCCGTTATAGAGAACCTCTCCGCCACTGGGGTGTGCGAACCCGTTCATGACGTTCATCAAGGTCGACTTGCCGGCGCCGCTCGGTCCCAGCAGCCCGATCAATTCGCGCGGCTTGATGACCAGCGAGACGTCGTCCAGCAGAAGCTTGGGTTTCCTGGAGGCGAGGTCGGCGACTTGGAAGTTGATGCCCCGCACATCGAGCCGCACGACGCGCGTCTCCGGCGTGTGGGAGAGGCTGGCCCCCGAAAAATGGAGTTCGGAAGGCCCCACCACAATCCGGTCCAGCTCCGCCAGCTGGTGGCGCTTGACCTTGATGCCGTTGACGAAAGTTCCGTTCGTGGACCCCAGGTCCACGATGAAGAACTTGTCGCCTTCCTTCACAATCTGCGCGTGCTGCGCGGAAACCACGGGATGATCGATCACGACGTCGCTGGCCAGATCGCGCCCGATGGTGATCCGGTCCTTGGCCAACTCGACCGTTTCGGACCGCAGTTGCGGCTCGAGGCCGGTGCGGAAGATCAAAGATTTTCCGGCGTACCGCCCAAAGGTGATGTAGTCACCATCCACGAGCTCGGCGTTCCGAATGCGCTGGCCGTTGACAAACGTGCCGTTGGTCGAGTGGTCGGTGAGGCACGCTTTGCCGTTTTGCAGGGCGAACTCCGCGTGCACCGAGGAAACGGAGGGGTGGTCCATGACCACCTGGCAGCGGCCGGAATCGCGGCCAACATTGAGGCCGCTCTCCGAGAGTTCGAGGGTCTTGACGGCGTACTTGTCCACAATCAGTTCCAGGTGAGGGCGCGCCATCAGGTCGGTCAGCTTGATGGCGACGGTGCCGCCCCCGGCCTTCGCCCCCGGCGAAACCGCCGTGGTCGCCGGAGGTCCCATCACCGAGGTGGCTCCTAAAGGCGCTGGCGCGCGCGGGACCGCAATCCTCTCGGTACTGCGCCCCGGAGGTGGGAGTTCTGCCTCGCCCCCGCTGCGCTCCATGCGGAACAGGTGCCGCCGCTCGGTTCCTACTTCCAGCTCATCCGAGGGACGCAGAACCCGCTCTTGAACGCGCACTTTGTTGACATAGGTCCCGTTGGCCGAATTGCGGTCGCGGACCACCACCCGCCCCTGACCGTCGAAACCAACCCAGGCGTGGGTTCGCGACACTTCGTCATCGGCCAGGACCACCTGGCAACTGCCCGGGTCGCGGCCGATCAGCAGCCCGCGCGGACCGACGGTGAACGTTCGGCCGGCGAGGAGCCCTTTCGTCGCAACCAGCTTATAGGTGACGTGCGATTCAGGCTGGGAGGGGGCTACTTCGGGAGGCGCGGCGGGAGCCTCCGGAGGCAAGGTGATGGCCGCCGTTGCACCCAAATCCTCACTCTGCGGAAGGGCGGTGCCACAGGCGCGGCAGAAAGCGAACCCGGCTTCATTGATTTCCCCGCACCCCGGGCATCTCATAGCTGTCGTCCTCCTGGGGTGGTCATGGACGTTGTGGGGGGCGCCGGTTCCCCACACCGATATCTCATTGCTGAGGCCAGCCTCCAGGGAATAGACTTGATCAGACTATCAGGAACTCGTCTTGAAATCTTCCTCGCGAAACTCGTGGAACTCCACGCTGGCCGATTCTTCTGCGGGCGCAAGACCTGACCCCTCCAGTTCCGCCAGGATCAGAGTTACGTTGTCGGTGCCGCCATGCTCGATGGCTTTGTCGATCAGCGCTTTGCATTTCGCCGGCAACGCATTGTGGGGTATAATGACCGTCAGGATTTCCGGCGGCTTCACCATGTTGTAGAGCCCGTCGCTGCAAAGCAGAAGGTTGTCGCCATTCCGCGCTTTCGTGTAGGTGACCTTCACATCCACCGTTTCGCTGCTCCCGACGGCCTGGGTCAGGATGCTCTTGCGGCTGTCCTTCTCCGGGTCCGCGGGCACCTCCGCGCCAATGTCCGCCAGATAATTTAGATACGTCTGATCGCGCGTCAACTGCACCAATTGCTTGTTGCGCAGCATATACGCCCGCGAATCCCCCACCTGGGCCACGAACAAGTGCGCGCCAAAGAGCGCGGCGGCGGTCGTGGTCGTTCCCATCCCCCGGTACGCTGGGTTTCCCTGCGCCTTCTGATAAATGATCTGGTTGGCGTATTCGACGGCTTCGCGCAGCAACAGCACGAAGTTTGTCTCGCTCACGTTTCCCAGGGATTTGAGATTCTCATACAGGCGCTTGGGGATGGTGGTGGCACAGATCTGGCTGGCGACCTCTCCGCTCGCCTCCCCGCCCATCCCATCGGCCACCAGGAAGAGCGTCCCGCGTGGTCCCAGACGGTGATCGCGGAGAGCCGGCGTCAGACTCGCCTCGCCCGTGGTCAGGTTACAGACCACGAAATTGTCTTCGTTATTCTTTCGCACGCGCCCGACGTCCGACATGCCGAACACACTGACGTTAATGGCATTCGGATCGGTCTTGGTTTCTTCAACCACGGTCTTCACTTTCCCCTGTCTCGTCCGCTCTTGCCCGGGACTCCCATGCCTTCACTTGTTCAGCCGAGCACCCGCGGTTCCGGGGCACTCGCCGGAGGTATCAACCTTTTTCGCCCGAGCCGAACCCCAGCCCTCGCCCTCAGCGGAATCGGACCACCTGGAATGATTGCAGCAACCGCACATTCTTATCATACCCCCGAGGCTGAGGCAAGCGTCTCAGCCTCAGCGTTGCCATCCCGGTAAACACCCCCCGCCGGGAGCGGTATCTTCACTTCAGGCTGGCCCGGAGCTGCGCCGCAATCTGTTTCGCCACTTGGCGCGCCCGGTCCAAATCAGCCGGCGGCAAGGAGATGGCCGCCACTTTGGCGTGCCCCCCGCCGCCGTATTTTTCACAAATGCTCGCCAGGTTGGCGTCTTTGCTTGTCGGATTCCAGGGGTTGCTGCCCACGGCAATCTTGGTTCGTTCCGGCGAGTGGCTCAACGCCACGCTGTAGACGGCGGCAGGGAACAGGTAGTAAGGGATAAACTTGTTGAACCCTTCCGAGTCCTGATCCGCGATGTCGAATTGCAGCACACCATCCTGGACTTCCGCGCGCGCCCGGATCACTTCCATGGTCTTGAGGTGTTGCGCGTGGAGCTCCTCGAAAGCTTGGCGGATGACCGGGAGAGCCGCGATTTCCCGGAGGGGTTTGGTGACCAGCTCGGGAATCAGCCCGGCGACAAAATCCTTGGAGCGCATGCCCTCGATCACCAGGGCGATTTGCGTCGCGGGGTCGCGCATCTCGACCGCCGTCTGCGGGTCCGGATACTGCGCCCCGTCGATCAAATCCGCCCAGTAGATCAGTTCTTCCAGGTCGGGGCATTTGAAGCCAAACTTCGTCACCCCGATGTGCGCAATGAACTTCGTGCAGGAACGGAATTCCGGACCGTAGAACTTCCTCCCACTTTGGTCGGCGCGGAAATGTTCCGCATCAGCTTCGGTTAGAAAAGCGCTCTGATGATGGTCGAACCACCAGGTCAGACGGTCGCTGCTGGAATATTTGAAATCGACAATGACATTCGCTTCGCTGTCGAAGATGTCGGCTTCGAAAAGCTGGCCGGCGCGGTGCATCAGGCCGCGGTAATGCAGCTCCGCCTTGGGATCGACGCACTCCCTGTAAAAGCGCGTGAAGACCGCGGCGGAGCAGGCTCCGTCAAAACATTGGTCATGAAAACAAACGCGGACCGCCATAACTTTATCCAGCCGGGTAAACCGTCCTCCTGAACTTGGCGTGCTCGTAGCCGAAACTTGCTAACTTGCTCTGACCGGCGAGAATTGTCAAGAGGAAAGGAAGCTCGCGAGGCGTTTGGGGTTCTTAGGTTCGACCACTTGGATCACGTGCCAGGCAGGAAACGCTCAACGTGACAACACTCTTCGGGCCCAAGTGGCTACACGCCAGATGATTCCCTTGTGGCGGCGAGTCTTGCCGTCCTTAACCCCCGCAGCCCGCCGCTTCTTAGGCGACGGGCGCCCGTCTTCGGCGGGGCTAGCGAACGTCGGGCGCTCTGAACATCTGAAGCCAGGCAGTAAGCCTGGCCGCTGACGTTCACTTGCCCGTCCTCTTGGCAATTTCCCCGGTGTTCCTGGCAATATTCCCGGCGTGCTCGACGAAGCGAAACCACAGGATGAGGAGTTCCAGCAACACCCTCGCGTAAATCACGAAGAACAGAAAGCACAGCGGCGAGAGGATAAGGAACAGTATCCCTGCAGCCCAGTGTTGAGCGAACCCCGCGATGATGAAGCCTACGGCCGCAACGCCAGCGCCAAGCATTCCCAAGATGTAGAGGAACTTGATCAGCTTCGGCGTGATGAACTCGGTGAACGAGAAGTCAAACAACGATGCGAAAAACCCTGCCCCCTCCTCCATACTGATTGGCGGGCTCATTCTGGCCGCGGGGGCGCTGGGCGGCAGCGAGGCGCCGCACGAGCCGCAAAATACCGCCCCTTCGAGTAACGCTGCTCCACACTTCGAACAATTTGCCATGGAATTACCCCTCCTCCGAGGCTCCGGCGTCCGATCGCCCCATCTCGATTCTGAATCGCGCGCGTTCTGTCCGTCGCGCTATTCCCATACCTGCAGTGCAAGAGAAATCTCTGGAAACGACGTATTGCATACCACAATCCCTCGGGCGAGACAATGAGGAACTTCCTCTCCGCAGCTTTAAGAACCTGTCAACAGCTCCGCCTTCAGCCTTAAGCTATACTCTCACTTGCCAAGGGGTGGTTCCGAGTCGAAGCTTCGCGAAGAGTCCGTTCGCGCCACGCAAGCGGATGCGCCCAATTTCTCGACTTGGCTCCTCGGACACTCGCATCGGCCGAACCATGCACAGCCCCATCACACCGTTCCTTTCCACTGCCTCACCGGCCGAGCGGCGCGCGCTCCTGGCCAGCACCTTGGGCTGGATGCTCGACGGCATGGACGTCACCCTCTACGCCATGGTCATCGCCGCACTCCTGCGCGAGCTCCAACTTACCACCGGCCAGGCAGGGCTGCTTGCCTCCATCACTCTCGTCGCGTCGGCGGCGGGGGGAATTCTCTTCGGCCTTGGCGCCGACCGCCTGGGGCGGCGCCGCGCCCTGATAGCGAGCATTCTCGTGTACTCGGTCTTCACCGCCGCCTGCGGTTTCTCGCGAACTGTCTTTGAGCTCGCCGTGTTTCGTTTTCTTCTCGGACTCGGCATGGGTGGCGAATGGGCTACGGGCGCGGCCCTGGTCGCGGAAACGTGGCGGCCCGAGCACCGCGCCAAAGCCCTCGGCCTGATGCAGAGCGGCTTCGCCATCGGCTACGCGCTCGCTGCCGCGGTAACGGCGCTCGTCCTCCCGCGCTGGGGATGGCGAGCCGTGTTCTTCGTGGGCATCCTGCCGGCGCTCGTAACCCTCTGGATTCGCCGGGGGGTCGAAGAATCTCCGCTCTGGCTGACCCGCCAGTCGCGCGCCCCGGACACCACTTCCCCACTCCGCAACCTCCTCGCCGCGCCCTATCGCAGGTTCGTCCTGATTACGTTGCTGATGAACAGCGCGGCGCTCTTTGCCTGGTGGGGATTATTCACCTGGATTCCACCCTACCTTGCCCTGCCCATCGAGCAGGGCGGGCGGGGATTGACCATCGCCGTGTCGTCGCTCTGGATCATCGTCATGCAGGCTGGCATGTGGCTGGGCTACGTCAGCTTCGGATTCATCAGCGATGCGTTGGGACGGAAGAAAACCTACATCGCTTATCTTCTGCTGGCGGCGGCGCTCGTGCCTCTGTACGCGTGGGCCGAGGCGGCGTGGGCGTTGTTAATCCTCGGACCGCTGCTCGCGTTCTTTGGCACGGGGCACTTTACGGGCTTCGGCGTCATCACCTCCGAACTCTTCCCTACTTCCTTCCGCGCCTCCGCCATGGGACTGACCTATAACTTCGGCCGCGCGCTGAGCGCCGCCGCGCCGTGGGTCTTGGGAACTGTGGCCGCGCACCGTAGCCTTAGCTCGGCGTTCTGGATCAGCGGATTGGCGTTTCTAACCGCCGCGATGATCGCTCTTGCCGTGCCCGAGACCCGCGGGCGGTCACTGGCTTGAGCACCCAACACGCCTCTCCGCTCTCTTCTGATCCTAACCCTAACCCATTATTTTTCAACATGATATCCAGACATGAGCGTAAGTAGCTTTGTTTTCATACTCTTGATGGCTTTTGGTCTCTATAGAATTCATTCCCTTTGTTTTCAATAACATGATGGCTCCGGATTTTCAAAAACACCATCCTATTTTCACGAGTTCCACTCCGGGAGCTCCTCCCTGCTGCCAGGGGGACCTCCATTCGCCAACCCTGATAGCGCTCAGGGGGCCTCTCGCGAGCGAGCGTTCGACCGCGAACATCCCGCTCCCCCCGGGGTCTCAAATCAATCCTGGCCACCGGTTGATTCATCAGCATCTAGTCTATAACGATAGCCTGCACTTGTC
>CAZTHM010000226.1:0-6529 GCA_964613505.1 uncultured Acidobacteriota bacterium
AGTTAGGTAAACTTTCCGATTCTGATTTGGCGCCGTTGTGGGGCTTTCCGCCCCATCTGTTGGAACAGTTGCTTTGCCGTCGGCACTGAGTGAAGGTCCCGCATTCCCTACTTCCTACTTCCTACTTCCTACTTCCTACTTCCTACTTCTTACTTCCGACTTCCTGCTTCCCACTTCCTGCTTCCTACTCCCCTCCCCGGCGAGGTCGAGTAGCAGCTGGGCCAGGTGGCGCGAGTCCTGAGCTCCGCAGGGACTGCGCTCGTCGCCGACAACACCAAGGGCGGCAAAATCTTCAGCGCCCAAAACAACGGCGTCGAGAAGTTCAGCGTCGACGGCAGCGGCAACGTCACGACAAGCGGCAGCGTTGCGGCGGCGCAGTTGGTGTCGTCGTTTGCCACTATCACCAACGGAAACCTAAATCTTCCCCAGACCGCAGGCTCCAGCGTGGGTGTCATTACGATGGGCGGCGCGCCCTTCATCCATGCCTGTTGCTCTGCCTCTCAATACAACACCTTCGTTGGGCCCAATGCGGGGAATTTCACCACCACGGGTGGCTGGAACACCGCCAGCGGCTACGGAGCGCTCCACTCCAACACCACGGGCGACTCCAACACCGCCAGCGGGAACCAGGCGCTCTACTCCAACACCACGGGCTTCGCCAACACCGCCAGCGGCCAGGGGGCACTGACCCTTAACACCACGGGCAGCTTCAACACCGGCA
Organism: uncultured Acidobacteriota bacterium; assembly: GCA_964613505.1. Lineage (GTDB taxonomy): Bacteria > Acidobacteriota > Terriglobia > UBA7540 > UBA7540 > CAZTHM01. The sequence goes on from CAZTHM010000226.1 coordinate 722, forward strand.
GTGGCTACGGGGCGCTCCTATTCAACACCACGGGCCAGCACAACACCGCCAGCGGCTTCGAGGCGCTCGGCTATAACACCACGGGCAGCCAGAACACTGCCCTCGGTGTCTACGCGCTATATTTAAACTGTTACAGCCTCTCCAGTGGCTGTACGGCAAACAATAACACGGGGGTCGGCTATAATGCTAGTTCCTCCTCTACTCCTGCAATTGCCAATATTACAGGCGCCAACGACACGTTCATTGGCGCCAACAGTGGGCCTGGGACGTCAACCCAGCTCAACAACGCCACCGCCATCGGCGCCAACGCGCTCGTGTCAGCCAGTAACGCTCTGGTCTTGGGTGGAACAGGCGCAAACGCGGTAAATGTGGGCATCGGGACGCAAACACCCGCTTACACTTTGGACGTTGTAGGTACGGGCAGATTTGGTGGGACACAGTTCCCATCATACGGAGGCGTGCTTTTGCCGCCGACGGGTACAGCGACGACCTTCCAAGGGTTCAGTTCGAACCATCTTGATTTCGCGACTTCCGCATATAATAGCGTTGCAGCCGGAGCGCTAAACTTGAACTTCCGCTGGCAAGCTGAACCGGTTGGCAACAACACCAGCACGCCTAATGCAACCCTGAACTTATTGTCCTCGCCCTTTGGTGGCATGTCTGAAACAGGACTCTCGATCGGAACCAACGGGGTAATCCATTTTGCCCCGGACCAAACTTTCCCCGGCAGCGGAAGCGGCAGCGTGACGAGCGTGGCGACCGGTACCGGCCTCACTGGAGGACCCATCACCTCAACGGGAACGATCAGCATTAATCCCTCGGTGGTCCCGGTATTGTCCGTGAGCAATACGTTCACCGCGGCGCAGACCGTAAACGTTGGCAGCGGTAATGCGATCGTAGGCCAGACCATTTCAACCGTTGCAGCCATTGTCGGGATTAACGCTGGAACCTCTGGTCGCGGGGTGTCGGGAGCGATCGGTTCGTCCAATCCCACAGGCTGCTCTGGGCACGCCGCTGGGGTGTGTGGGGACGGCGGAGCCACCGGTGCGCCGGGCATATACGCCACCGCCTCTAACGGAAATGCGGTTGTGGCAATTGCCAGCTCCAGCTCGAGTGAGGCGATTCAGGGCCTACAGGGAATAACTACACCCTCTTTCACCTACCAGGCTGGCGTATACGGGGAGAGCGGTGCGGTCAACGGAAACGGGGTCGTAGGAGTCGCTAACCAGGGCTCATCCCTGCGGGGCGTTCTGGGCATAAGCAATGGCGGGTATGGTGTTGTCGGACAAAGTACCGGGGGTGACGGCGTCGTTGGGACTAGCTCGAGTGGGAAGGGTGTGTACGGATCGAGCTCAACCGGATACGCTGGCTATTTCTCCGGAAATGTCTACGTCACGGGGACAGTCACAGCCACAACCTACAACGTCTCCAGCTCACGGCGGTGGAAGACCAACATCCAGACGCTTCACCGGGCGCTCGAAAGAGTCGAGCGCCTGCGCGGCGTCTCCTACGACGCCAAAGCTGACGGCCAGCACAATATCGGCTTGATTGCGGAAGAAGTTGGAGAAGTCGTCCCGGAAGTCGTCGTCTATGAAGAGAATGGTAACGACGCCAAGTCGGTCGATTACGCACGACTAAGCGCTCTGCTCATCGAGGCCGTCAAGGAGCAACAAGCCCAAATCCAGGAGTTGAAATCTCAGATCGAAAAGTTGAATGCCTACCTCGGCGAAAAGACCGTGATAGCAAGTCGCTGAGGGCTCGTATGGTATGAAACCGGCAGGCACGGCGCGCGAAAGTAGTAGCCTCGGTTAGTGCTCTTCCGACCGCGGGTCCGCCTGAGGCGGACCCGGTCAGGAGCAAGTAGCGCGGACCTCCGCCCCTGAGGTCCGCGGCATTTCGGGGCAGCGGATGATGGCGACGGCACGTCGCCGCTACAGCCCATGGATTCCCGCTCCCCGTTTCCCGCCTTTACGGGAACGAGCTCCGCGGGAATGACTTCATGGAGTGTCACCCCCGGCAAGCGGGGGTCGAGATTCCGAGTCGCCGCAAGCGGCACGAGAAAAAGGGAGGAAGGCGATTGAAGCCCATCCGCCTGACAACTCATGCCCTCGAACAGTTGGCCGAGCGCGGGGCCACCGATGACGAGGTGAAAGAGGCAATCGAGAAGGGCGTGCGCGAGCCCGCCCACCAGGGGAGGTTAATGTATCGCCTCAATTTTCAATATCACGCAATATGGCAGGGCAAGTTCTACGCCATAAAGCAGGTTGCGCCTGTGGTGGTAGAAGCGCAAAATGAAAGGGTGGTCGTAACCGTCTACACGTTTTATTTCTAAAGGGAGCAGACTCATGCGGATTAGCTATGACGTCGAGGTGGATGCCCTTTACATTCGCCTGCTCGAAGGCCCCTTCGAGTGCCGCACCTTGCGATTGACCGACGAAGTGAGCCTGAACATCGGCCCGGACGAGCAACTCGTGGGAATTGAGATTCTTGACGCCAAGGCCATCCTCGGCAATGGGGCGCTCCCGACGGTAGTATTGGACAATGTCGCGTCAGTACAGGCTTGAATCGGGGGAAGCTGGTAGCCTCGGTCAGTTCGTCGGCTGACGAATTCTGACCGCGGGTCCGCCTGAGGCGGCCAAGCCTACCTCCGGCAGGCGGGGTCAGGAGACTTTGATGTCGGCCCGAAAGATCTGTTCGCCGGCAAAGAACTCGTCGCCGTGTTGCAGTTCTATTTCGGCCCGAATCTTGCGATAGACGCCGTTCCGGCTTTTCAAATCCACCAGCAGAAACCGTCCCGGCTGCGCGACGACCCGAGCGTGCTCTCCCGACATGTAGGGATCATTTTTGAAAATGAAGTCGCCTCTCGTCCGCCCGAGCGTGGTCTCGGGCTTATCCAGCTTGAATTCCTCGATGACCTCTCCGGTTAATTGAATGCGCTCCAGCTTGGCCGTGACCGGTCCAGGGTGCATTCTCGGCGCACCGCGCAGGACCTGGGTGCCGTCGGTTGAGCCGGAGGGTTCCTCCATGCCTTGCGTCGCAAAGCGGAAGAGCTCGCGTCCGAGCAGGAAGACATCACCGGGGGCAAGTTCCGTATCCTGGCGCTGTTTGATGAAAGTTCCGTTCAGGCTGACGAGATCCTTCAGCATGATTTTTCCTGCCCGGTTGGCAATCGAGGCATGACGCGGGGAGAGAAGGTTATCCGCCGGATAACTGGCGTCGCAGATTCCCCGGCCTATCACGGTCTCTTTGACGATTCGGATGGTCTTGCCGGTCGAGCCATCCTGTTTGATCTCGATGATGCTGGCTTCGACGGTGGGAACGTGGAGGCCCGTGAAGACCTTCGTTCCCTCCCCAATGGACGCGGGGGGATGAGCCGGCTCCGCGCTTCTCGGAGGGGGCATGGGCTGAGGAGGCCTCGCGACCGGAACGGGTGCGGGGGGTCTGGGGGCCACAGGTCGCGGCGGCGGGGGGGGCGGCGGAGGAGGCGCCGCAGGCTTGGGAACCGGCGGCGGGACTCTTCCTGGAGACAGCACGGGCATGGGCTGGGTTGGCGCCGTGCTCTGCTCCGCGGATTTCGGCGCGACGGGAGCTGAGGCTGGCAGCGGCGCCCCGCAATAGCCGCAGAATCGGCTCGTGGGCGGGAGAGGTTTGCGACACTTGGGGCAGTTGATCTGTCCTCCCACCGGAGGCGGAGGGCTGGGCGGCGGGGGCGCGACCGCTGGTTTCCCCTGCATGGATTTGCCACACCGGGAACAGGCTACGGCAGTTGCGGGATTGGGAGTTCCGCAGGACGGGCACCGGATATAGCGTACTGTCCCTTGCTCGCTGGTTTCGTCGGCCATGTCAATTTCCTCGCGTGCTCACTAGGAGCTTGTGTTCATCCGTCATTCGGATATCCGAATCCAGACCGGGTTAGTATAACAGCGAAATTCCTCTCCGCCACCATTTCGAGTTCGAGCCTCCAGCCGTACATAGGCCCCGGGGCCCGAAAGCTTCTCCACCCGGGGCCTCAGGTCCAGAGCTATCAGCCCGGGGCTGGCGATGTTCATCGCGGGCGGGATCGGGACCTCCTCGTGATTCGACTCGCCGGCAGCGGCGCCGATGATCAGGCGGATCGAAACGAACGGGCCGAATTCATTGTTGCTGGCCCACTGCAACTGGAGCGGCGCGAGTTGGTTTAGCTTGCTCACGGTCTCTCCACCTATAACAACATCCTGCGCGTCGTCAAGGCTGCCGTTCAAGTTGAGGTCAAAGCCGGCGATGAGCAGAGGCCCGTTGCTCAAGACCGTCTTGCCGTGCCGCAACGCAGCCAGCACATTCTCGCCCCGGCGACCCATGCCGCGGGGGCAGTAAGCTACGGTGGTGAGTTTACCGAAAGCGTTGTCTTCGGCATAGCCCGTGAGTCCGCGCGACGGCTTGGAGAGAAAATCAACCGCATCCATAGTGGCCTCGTAGTTCAAATCGCCGTGGGCGTCGGAACCGGCGGACAGGAGTACTTTGAAAGCGGGAAATGAACCGTCCCCGGCCGCGCCTGCAAGACCTTTCATGAGCAGCGGCCGCCAGCCGAGCTCGATTCCGCGCTCCAGGCGAGCGTACTGGTCGGCTTCTTTATCCGCCTGGAAACACGAACTGGGGTCAGCATCGCGGCGGATGCAGAGGGGATCGCGGGCGTTGTCGGCAGTGAAGTTGGTGGCGCGATTCCAGGGTTCCAGACCTACCAGACCTGTGGCGAGGTTCTTCCCGTCCGGGGCCAGGAAATCGAGGTCAAGGTCCCAACTCCCCCCGCGCAACACCGGGCTGACGGGGTCAAAGGGGTGAGCGGCGTAAGCGAATCCTCCCGCGGCCGCGATGCGTTCGAGGGCTTCGCGGAGGGGCAGCGCGGGCGAAGCCACAGACCCATCTCCGGTCATGAGGACCTGGTCGGAAGGCGCCGAGGGGGAAGGGAATCCCCTCGCCGGGTCATCGGGAGAAGGCAGGGCAACCAGGTGCAACGTGGTCAGCAACGCCTGCTGGGCGGATGAGACTGTGACTTCCTCCCCTCGTATGAAAAGAAACCTGCCGTCCTGGTACTTTGCCGCTTCCTGCGCGGCCTGGTCGTAGCGCGCCGGATCGAGCTCGGTGGAATGGTCTGCCAGCACGACCCAATTCAGACCGGTGTGGAGCGCCGCCTGCTTGGTGACGCTCAGCGGATGTCCCCGCTCCGCAGGGTTATCGGTATAGGCGGAATGGTAGTGCATGTCCCCGCGATACCAATTGGCAATCTGGGGGAGCGGCGGAGCGTTGAGCCGCACGCGCAGATAGGTGTTCTGACTGGGCCAGCCGGTAACCCGGAAGGAGATCCAGAGATCTACAGTTTCGAATTGCCCTCCAAGGTAATGCCGATTCAGATAAGCCGCCAGCGTGGCGAGCGGGATTTCCAGTGTTTTCTTCAGGCGCTCGGTGACGACGAACGGTTTGCCTTCGAGGCGCGTGTCCAACGAGAATTCCTGGCTCTCGCCGAAGATGAGCGGCTCGGTGGCGAATTGCCGCCGCGCCCCCGCCGGTTTGGCAAAAACGTTGATTCCTTCCAGCAACAGGGGCGCCCGCTTGACGTAGGGAGAGATTTTTCCGATGGCGCTGCGCCCGGTTTTTTCCACGCCGTTAATGATCTCGAGATAGAGGGGCAGATACGTGTCCGCGCGGTTTCGCAGGACGTAGGGAGCGTCAGCGCGAAGGAAGACGCCGGTCTTCGCGAGGGTGTCCTGGAGCGATGAGATCGTCTCGCCCTGTGCGCCTGTGCGTGTGGGGGATGAAGCGATCAGGAAAGAT
>CAZTHM010000227.1:0-6522 GCA_964613505.1 uncultured Acidobacteriota bacterium
CTCACAGATCGTCCGTGAGGCGCTGGAGGAGTACCTCAATTCCAATGGGAAGCGCGAGACTTGTTTTGATATTGCCCGCCGGTCCGGGTTGATCGGTGTGGTCGAGGACGCTCCCCGCGATCTGAGCACCAATCCCAGGCACCTCCGGGGCTTTGGCCGATGATGACCGGCCGTGTGCTGGTGGATACGGGTCCGCTGATTGCGATTCTTTCTCAGCGTGATGAGCATCATCAGGAGTGTGTCGAATTGCTGAGGAGCCTTCGCCCGCCTCTATTCACCTGCTGGCCTGTCCTCACTGAAGCGCTTTGGCTGCTCCGCCATTACCCCGCGGCCATGCAGCGATTGCTGGGGAGTTTTGACTCGGGCCTTCTCGGGCTGCTCGTGCTGGATAAGAATTCGATTCCCTGGATTGCCCGTTTTCTTCACCGCTACCGGAAGGTAGGCGCGCAGGCCGCTGATGCAGCGTTGATGTATCTGGCCGAGCGGGAAGGAATCCAGACAGTCTTCACCCTCGATCGCAGGGATTTTTCCGTCTATCGGCTGCGTGCAAATAAAACCGTTCACATCCTGCCGGAGTAAAGGCCCCTGGGCGTTTACCTGGTCCTCGATCCCATCAGAACCGAAACAGGTACGAGAACTTGACGAAGAATTGCCGGGCGTCGTGGGTGAAGTAGGGCGTGCGCAGGATTTGCTCACCCAGGGTGGTGGGAAACAGGTCGAGGTTCTGCAGGTTGCCGTTGTAACCGACGTAGAGGGCGGTCCAGGGATTCACGAGGTAGGTGAAAAGGAAGTCGGCGTTGAAGCTCTTGGTGGTCTGGAGGGAAGTGAACTGCTGATTGGCCAGCACGGTGCGGTATTGGAAGATGGTGCGGAAGGAAAACTCTCGGTTGAACTGCCAGTTCCACTTGGAGCGGATGATGTGGTTGTTGTAGATGCTGGCCCCCTGCTCGCGGTCGCTAAGGACTTCATAGATGTAGGAGTTCTGTACACGCAGGGGCTTGATGGGCAGCAGGGTAAAGGTGGCGCCGCCGCGGGTTAGATTGGCCAGGAAAGGCTCTTGCCCGCTGGGCGGAACGTAATTGATGATGCTGCCGTGCGTGTACTGGCCGCTGAGGCCGAAGCGCGGGTCCACCGCCGTCTCAAAGTAGATCCCGGCGCGGTGGTGGGAATAGGTTCTATTTTGCGTGAGGGCGGTGAAGTCTTTGGGTCGCAGCATCTCCTGGTCCGAGATGTAGTAGGTCTCGATCAAGGTAGCTCCGGCTAGTTCCCAGCTCACCCCCAGGTCGCTATACAGGTCGAGGCGGTTGCCCTGGTGGTCCCAGACAGGATTGATAAAGACGTTGGGTCCCCAGGAGATGAGGCGGCGCCCTTCCGGCCGGAAGCGGTAGCTCGCGAACTGGCCTACGCCGCGGATGTCGGAACGGAGGGGCGGGCGAGCGTAGTTGCGCCCTCCGTTCATCGGCCTCTCCACCGAGCTTTCTGCGAGGAAGCCGGTCTGGCTGTCAAATCCCGGGCTGCGGTCGTTGAAGTCGAGGTCCATGTAAAACTGGCGGCCGTCGCGCCGCAGGCGCGCCTTGTAGGCGGGGCCGGCCATGGAAGTGCCGCCGGGGAGGAGGGTGGAGCTGGTGATCCCCTGTCCGGTGAGCAACCAGTTTCCGCTCAGCTTGAAGCGGGCGTCGATTCCCCCCACCCGGTTGAAACCGCCGTTCAATTCCCGGTCAGCGAAGATGGCTCCCACCGAGGACTGGCGGAAGAGGTCGCGACGATGCCGATTCCCGCCCGTTTGCCGGCGAGCGGGTTTGTGGGCGCGACGGCCTTGCCGGGCGCCTCGTCATCGGCGAGCAGAGCGCCGACCGCCCACGGCCCGCGTTTGCCGGTGAGGCGGACTCCGAACTGCGGGTCGGCGATTCGACGAGTGAAGTACAGGTTGATGGGCGTGTCAAAGTAACTGGGGTTTTCCAGGAAGAACGGGCGCTTCTCCGGGAAGAAGACCTCGAAGCGGCGGTTGATGGTCACCTGCGGCTCGTCGGACTCCACCTGGCTGAAATCCGGATTGAAGGTCGCGTCCAGCGCGAAGCTGTCTTTCAGGACGAACTTGGCGTCCAGGCCGGCATTCAACTCAGTGTTGTCGGTGACGAAATGCGGGTTCGCCGGGTCCCGTGAGTCGAGCGAGCGATAGGAGCGGAAGAACCCGTAGGGAATGAACTGCATGTTGCGGCTGGGACTGATGTTCTTGAGGCCCTTGAGCGTCGCGCCCTGGTTCAGGCGGCCCTCGATGCGGGTACTAACGCGCGGCCAGGTGGCGGATTCGTTGGTGCGCGGAATCCAGCGGACCAGGACGATTCCCCAGTTCTGCTCGGCGGCGGTGGGAAAGCGCAGGCTGCGGAATGGCACGGCGACCCAGATCACAAACCCGCGGTCCGTCAGCTTGCCGCGCGAATGCCAGACGGTGTCCCAGGAGCGGTCGTACTGGCGCGGCTGGCCTTCCGTCCACGTCCCATCCATCTGATGCCCGAGCGCATTGACGGTGAAGACGAAGGCGCGGCGATGGTCGTGATAGGTGTCGAGGAAAAGGTCCAGGCGCTCGTCGCCGTACAGGTCGTCGCGAATCGTCTTGTGCGCCCGCATCTTATAGGGCTCCGAGTCGAAGGCCACGAAGATGCAATAGAAGTTCTGATCGTCGTACCCCAGGTAGACTTCGGTGCGCTGCGTAGAGGGCTGGCCGTCGCTCGGCAGCCGCTGAATAAACCCGTCAGCCTTCGCCAGCCGTCCTTCCCATGCTGCGCTGGGCTTCATATCCAGAAAGTCTTCCAAGGTGGGGGGCGACTCAACCCGCGGAATCTTCAGGACGCGCTCGCCAGCCCCCAATTCGGCCCCCAGGCAATGGAAAGTGGGAAGGACAACCAGGAGAGCCATCAAGAGGCGGGAGGGTAAAGACCGAAGATGGGGATGTGGCGACCGAAGTATCCGAGCAGCGCTGCTGATGAGCCTGCCCCGCGCTGCCCGGGAAGGAATCGCGACTGGGAGCATTCGCGCGGAAGTTTATCACGCAAGCGCGGAAATTTGGTGAGCTGAGCGGCTAAACTTAATGTCGCACGGATATTTCGTCGTGGCATTGGGTCGGCATCGGTTTGGGACGTCGGACCGATACGTAGAATGCGGCGGCTCAGACCTTGGCCAGCGCTTGGTCGAGGTCGGCGATGACATCTTCTACGTCTTCGATGCCCACCGAGATTCGAACCAGGCCGTCCGTGATGCCGATGCGTTGGCGGTCCTCGGGGGGAACGCTGGCGTGGGTCATAGTGGCGGGATGCGAGATGAGGGTCTCGACGCCTCCCAGACTCTCCGCCAAAGAACAGAGCCGGACTGATTTGAGCACGATGCGGGCATTTTCAAGCGAGCCGGTTTCAAATGCCAACATGCCGCCGAAACCCGTCATCTGCCTTCTGGCCAGATCGTGCTGCGGGTGGCTGGGAAGCCCGGGATAATAGACTTTCTTCACTTTGGAGTGGCCTTCCAGGTGCCTTGCTACGGTGAGGCCGTTGGAGTTATGCCGCTCCATGCGAACCGCCAGGGTCTTAACCCCGCGCAGGACAAGCCAGCTATCAAAGGGGCCGAGAATCGCTCCGGCAGCGTTCTGAAGGAATTTCAGGCGGTCGGCGAGACCGGAGTCGTTCAAGATCACTGCGCCTCCCACGCCGTCACTGTGGCCATTCAAATACTTGGTTGTGCTGTGGACCACGACGTCGGCGCCCAACTCCAGGGGGCGCTGAAAGTAAGGGCTCATGAACGTGTTATCAACCGCCAGAAGGACTTTCCGCTCGCGGGCCAGGTTTGCGGCCGCAGCGATGTCAGTAATTTCCATGACCGGATTCGTCGGCGTCTCGATGAACAGAATCCGAGTGTTGGGGCGAAAGGCACTTGCCACCTCCTCCAGCCGGCGCGTGTCGGCGTAGCTAAACTGGAGGCCGAAATCTTTCAGCACCTTATCGAAAAGGCGAAACGACCCGCCATAGAGGTTGTGCCCGGCCACGACGTGGTCGCCGGCCTTCAGCAGGGTCATGAGGGCGTTAATGGCCGCCATCCCGGAGGCAAACGCGAAGCCGTAACGGCCACGCTCCAGCGCCGCGAGATTCTTCTCCAGGGCAGCCCGCGTGGGGTTTGAGGTGCGCGCGTACTCGTAACCCTTGTGTTTTCCGATCTCTTCCTGGACGAAGGTTGAGGTCTGATAGATAGGGACAATGATGGCCCCCGTGGCCGGGTCAGGTTCCTGCCCGATATGGATGGCGTCGGTCGAGAATCCCATGGTGCCTTTCCGGGCTGACCGCGGCGGCTGTCGGGGAGCGCCAAACCCGGCGCATTGGGTAACCCCGGAAGGGAAGCTCCTGACAGCCAAAACGTAGGCAGCCCTTATCTTCAAGCTAACATCTTAGCAAGCGGGAAGTTATCGGACTCGCGCCGCTAAGTCAATGGCGGACAAGGGTTAGGTTGTCGAGGAACTGCCCGGTTGTGAAGTGCTTTGGTATAATATAGGTTCGAGCGCCAGCCGCATGGAAGGCTGGGGAGCACGCGGCAAGCGCAGTTTGAGTCAGAACGGGGTGACGAAACGATGTTTCAACGCGTTCAAATCAAACGGTTGACGCTGTGTCTAGCGTTAGTCTCATGCCTTGCACTGTTGGCTTTGCAGGCTCCGGCGCGGGCAGAGACCGTCGAGCGGACCAGTGTCACGGTGATTGTGAAGGATGCGGCTTCTGACCAGCCTCTCGCAAACGCTCACCTGACGCTCATCTTTCAGGAGCCAAGGAAACTCAAACGCGACAAGGGGCTCTCGTACAGTGCCAAGACAAACCCACAAGGTCGCTACAAGTTCGTTCACATCCCCAAGGGAACGATTCGTCTGGTCGTGACCGCGGAACGTCACCAGTCCTTTGGGCAGGACTTCGAACTCGAGCAGGACAATCAGGTCGTTGAAGTCAAACTGAAAAAGCCGCAACCCCTCCTTTAGAACCAGCCCCAACCTGTTCCCTGGGCGAGGATTTGATCCGGGCCCTGACAACAAGTTTCGCGGCAAATCGTTTTCCAAATTCCGGTCTGTCTTATGTTCTCGACGAATTTTCTTGCCAGCCCATAACGCCAGCCTCAGGCGTGCCCCGCTTTGCCGGTGGCGATTAAGTCGGTGTTAAATGATTGCCACGAGAATGCTCCAGATTAGTGCAAACAGTTAGAAGGTGTTAAGAATCGGACTCTTATCTGTGAAGCGGGCGGCCTTTTCCACAAGCTTTTCAACAGATGTGTTGAAAATTCCGTTCCCACATTGAGAAAAACATTTTCTCAAGAGCAAGAACCCTTCCATTGTGGACATTACGAAAGGCAATGACGAAAAAAAGTGTGAACATCCAGGGTCTCGCGGCGAATCCTCGCGCCTGCAGCCGACAAGCTCCGCCGCGCGGGCTATTACTTTGGCGGCGGCTGCGGGCTGGGCGCCGGCAGATTGGGCACCGATGCTGGCGCGGCAGGAGCGGCGAAGTACTGATCATCCAGCCAGATGGGATTCTTCTGGCGCAAGTCAGCCAAGGTCGCATCGAGCTTTTGCTGCCGCAGTTTGTTTTCGATTTCCTTTGAGACATCCTGTTGTTCGAGTTGGCGGCGCGAAATGAGCTGGGCCATTACAAAAACTTGCGGCGTCTCCAAGAGTTCGGAGACCTCTCCATCCTTCAATTGGAAGACTGCTTTGTCCAGATCGGGGAGCAACTGGCCGCGACGAACGGTGCGGGGTTCGGAGTCAATGACAACGACGTTGGGCACGGAAAAGTCTTTCACTACGACATTGGCCTCGGTCCCGGAGGTCAGCGCCTTGCGGATTTCCTCGGCGCGAGCGCGGCCGTCTGCGATGGAGATCCCCTGCGCATCGGCGGCCGCATCGTCCGCCTTCTTGCGGATAACCACCTGACGCACTTTGGCTTCCTCGAACTCTGTTGGATGCTCGGAAAAATACTTGCTCGTATCCTCGGGAGTCACGGCCGCTTGGCGGGTCAACGCGTCGTACTCTGCCTGGGCCAGCATTTGCATCCGCTGCATGGCCAACTGACGCTGAAACTCCGGAGAAGCATCCAGGTGGTGATCCACCGCCTGGCCGGAGAGAATCAGCATCATCGCATATTGCTCGCCGAAGGGCCGCTTGCCCTGCCGTGCAACCGTCTGCTGCACTTGGGGATTGAGCCGGCTGAGGAGGGCGTCGATGTCGGCTTGGGTAACTTCCTTCTCGCCCACCCGCAAAACAACATTCGCGCCCGAACTTTGAGCGGCTCGGGCCGGGGGGGCGGTGGTTTCTGCCGCGCTTGCCGCGGGTGTGGCTGCAGGCGTCTTGGCGGGCGGGGTCGGTGTAGCCTTGGCCGGCTTGGCTTGGGGAGCGGTCGCGGGTTTCGGCGGCGTGGGCTGCTGGGCGTAAACCCCGAGACTGAAAAACCCTACTAAGGCAATCGCCCCTGCGGTTTGAATCAAAGTGCGTACGCTCGTTCTGCT
>CAZTHM010000228.1:0-6497 GCA_964613505.1 uncultured Acidobacteriota bacterium
GCCCGTCGCGAGCGCCCCCGCGTTGCAATGCGTGAGGACCGTTCCGGAATCCGGCATCAGAGCCGCGCCGTGCCGTCCCATCGTTTCGTTGATGGCGATGTCCTCGGCGAGGATGCGCTGGGCTTCGTCGACCAAGCACACCTTCACGCGCTCGATCGTTTCGGCCTCGGTAGAGGCGGCTTCACGCCGCCAGCCGACTTGGCGGGATAAACCCGCCGCTACCTCCTCTTCTGCGCCGCCACTGGTCATCGCGTCTTCGAAAACCGTGCGCATGCGCTTGACCGCCCAGAAAAGATTCACCGCCGTGGGCCGGGTTTTTGAAATCGTCTCGGCAATGGTTTCGAAATCGGCGCGCAACTCGGAAATCGTCCGCGCGCCGGAATTTTTCACCCCGAGCGCCACGCCCATCGCCGCCGCCACGCCAATCGCGGGGGCGCCGCGAATCACCATGGTCCGAATCGCCTCCGCGACTTCCTGGTATGTCCGGCAGGTGACATAGACTTCCTGTGTCGGCAGCTTAAGTTGGTCAATCATCCGCACGCCGTCGTCCGTCCACTCAATGGTTTTGAACATGCGACTGCCCAAAAGAGGTTAGATGTCCGAGCGACGATTATAGCAGCAGGGGGAATTTGTCCGGCGTCCGTTGTTCGTTGTGGGTTGTAGGTTGTGGGTGGTCAGCCTTCAGCTTTCAGCCGGAAGCCATCAGCAATCAGCCAAGAAAGTCCCTGGAAGGGTCTTTGCCTTTTGATTTCGCTCTTCCGCGTTGCCCGAATTGCTTACGGGCGAGAGGGCGTCCGTCAGCTGACGGACGACGCGCCCCTACAGTTCAATCTGTGCTTTGACGACGCCTTCTTCCACGTCGCGCTCCAGGTGGAAGCCGAGGCGCTCGCAGATCTTCTGCATGGCGTAATTCTCGGTCAGGATTTCGGCGGTGATGCGCCGGACGTTTTCCTTGCGACCGATATCAATGAGTCTTCGCAACAGCTCGCTGCCCAGCCCGCGGCTCTGCGCCGGGTCAGCAACCAGCATGGCGAACTGCGCTTCGTCGGTGCCGGGTTCTTTGGTGAGGCGGCCCACACCGAGCAGGACGCGCTCGCCGGTTGCAGGATCCTTCTGCTCCGCCACCAGCGCGATTTCGCGGTCGTAGTCGACGTAGCAGATACGCGTCAGGCGCTCGTGCGCGATGCGCTGGCTGAGGGCGATCATGTGGAAGTAGCGCATATAAACGCTCTGCTCGGAAAGTGTCTCGTGGAACTTGACCAGCATCGGCTCGTCCTCGGGCATGATGGGCCGGATCATGACCTCTGCGCCGTCTTTCATTTTCCACGGCGCAACGTATTGCGAAGGATAGGGCCGCACCGCCAGCTTCGGCAGCTTGTCTTCGGTGACTTCCGGGCCGTGCAGAACGACGCGCGCGTCGAGGGCGATAAGGCGATCTTCGGAAGCGAGCAGCGGATTGATGTCGATTTCCTTCACCCAGCGCTGCTCGACCACGAGATGGCTGAAGCGCACCAGAATCTGTTCGAGGGCAGGGAGGTCCACGGCCTTGCGCCCGCGCACGCCTTTGAGCGCCGTATAGATTTTGGTTTGCTCCATCATGCGCCGGGCAAGCGTGGTATTGAGCGGCGGGAGCGCCAGCGCGCGGTCCTTGAAAACTTCCACCAGTTGCCCGCCTGTTCCGAAGAGCAGTACCGGGCCGAACTGGACGTCGAGGCTCGAGCCGAGGATGATCTCGTAACCGTCGAGCTTGATCATGGGTTGCACGGTCACGCCCTGGAAATGCTGCGCCCCGGCCTTTTCCGCGACCGAGGTTTCAATGGAACGGAACGCCTTGCGGACGGCGTCTGCGTCCGTGAGGTTGAGTTTCACTCCGCCCACGTCGGTCTTGTGGGTGATGGTTTCGGAATAGAGCTTGAGCACCACGGGGTAGCCGATCTTCTTCGCGATCGTTGCAGCCTCATCGGCGGTCGTGGCGATTTGCGTATCGACCGTGGGAATGCCGTAGGCGGCAAGCAACCGTTTGGACTCGACTTCCGTAAGGATAGTTCGACCAGCTTTGCGCGCTTCTTCGATGGTCTTCGCAGCTTCCGCGTGGCGGGCCGATGCCTGCTCGAAGTTCATCGGCATCGCCGGCGTCTCATAGAGGCCGCGCAGGTTGTAGGTGTACTGCCACATGTAATGGAAAATCCGCGCCGCGGTATCCGGATACGCGAAGGTTGGGATGCCGGCGCGGTTCAGAATCTGCTCGCCCGCGGCTACGCCCGTCCCGCCCATCCAACTCGCCAGAATCGGCTTGCCATCCAGCTTGGCAAAAGGCTTCAACTGCTCGGCGATCTGAGTGGGATCGGTCATGGCCTGGGGCGTGAGGATCGTCAGCAAGCCGTCGGTGTTGGGGTCTTTCGAGACGATCTCCACAGCCTTGGCGTAGCGCTCCGGCGTCGCGTCTCCAAGAATGTCGACGGGGTTATTGTGGCTCCATTCACGGGGAAGAATTCCGTTGAGCGCATCCATCGTTTCGCTCGCGAGTTCGGCGAGCTCGCCGCCCACGCCAATCAAGGTGTCCGTGGCGAGAACGCCCGGGCCGCCGGCGTTGGTCAGAATCGCCAGGCGTGGACCCTTCGGGCGCGGCTGCTTGCCGAGCACTTCCGCCACGTAGAAGAGTTGGCCCATGGTCTGCACGCGCAACACGCCGCAGCGCCGGAACGCTGCATCCAGGACTCCATCGCTGCCCGCCAGCGTCCCGGTATGAGAGGCCGCCGCCTTGGCCGCAGCTTCACTTCGTCCTGCCTTGATGACGATGATCGGTTTCGAGAGCGCCACGTCGCGCGCCGCAGAGAGGAATCCGCGCGCGTCGCCGACCGATTCCATGTAGAGAATGATGCTGCGTGTGCGCGGGTCATCACCGAGGTAGTCAATCAGATCGCCCCAACCCACGTCGGCCATGGCGCCGATGGAAATGAAGGCGCTGAAGCCCACCATTTCGCGCAAGCTCCAGTCAAGCACCGCGGTGCACAGCGCGCCACTTTGACTGATGAAGCCGATGTTTCCGGGCCGGGCCATGCCCGCGGCGAAGGTGGCATTGAGTCCGGTCGTGGGGCTCATCACGCCCAGACAATTCGGCCCGATGATGCGGATTTTCCCGCGCCGCGCTTCGGCCAGAGTTTCCTGCTCGAGTTTTGCTCCTTCCGGTCCAAGTTCCTTGAACCCCGCCGAGATGACGATGGCGGCCTTGATCTTGGCGTCCACGCAGTCGCGAATGACCTTGGGCACCGAAACCGCTGGCGTCACAATCACCGCGAGGTCGATCTGCTCGGGAATAGCGCGAATGTTGGGATAGGCCTTGACGCCCAAAACGTGCGATCGCTTCGGATTGACGGGGAAGACCGCGCCCCCGAATGGATTGCTGATCAGGTTCCAGAAGAGGGTCCGCCCAACGCTGCCGGGATTCTCGGTAGCGCCGATGACGGCGACGCGTTCGGGCGCGAAGAAAACGTCCAGCGGGTGCTGGCGGCCGCGCAAGATGTCATGCGCCGCTTCGAGCTTGGGAAGTTTGGAGGGCTTCATCAAGAGTTGCTCCTGGATGAGGGCATGAATGCCACAAAGACAAATTGACTGGGGCTGCGCTCACCTTCCTATGGTAAGCGCCCTCAGATGCTTGTTCCAGAGCAATTCGTGTACCGATGGAGGTGAACTCGTCCCGACCCGCGTTTTCCACAATCCGCTTGACTATGGCCCCTGAGTGGACATAATTTCCCCATCCCACTCTAGGAGGACATCCCTCGTGGCCCACTACGTCACGCTGATTCGCTACACCCAGCAGGGTATTGCCAATATCAAGGAAAGCCCGGCGCGGCTCGACGCCGCCAAGAAGGCCGCCAAAGCGGCGGGTGGAAAGATTCACGCCTGGTATCTGACCATGGGCCGGTATGACGCGGTCCTGATCTCGGAATTTCCCGACGACGAAACCGGCGCGAAGTTCACGCTCGCGGTAGGCGCGCTGGGCAACATCACGACAGAAACGCTGAAGGCATTCAACGAAGCCGAGTACCGCAAGATCGTCGCGGGATTACCGTAGAGGGCAGTCCTGTTGGGTCGGCCGGGCGGGGTGTTAGGGAGAGGAAAGCTGCGCTCAGAATCCCAGAAGCGGCGCCAGCCGGTCGAGAACTTCCGTAAGGACCTCGGGCGGCACCCGGGCAGCCCGTTCCACTTTCCGCTCGCGCCAATCCAAGCTCTTGATGTGATCGGAGAGAACCGCGCCTGTGACGGGTAAGCCCGAGGGGAGCGGTACTTCAAAGGGGTACCCTTTAAGGCGGCTGGTGATCGGGCAAACGATTGCCAGACCGCTCTTACGGTTATAGCTCTCGGGCGAAAGAACCAGTGCCGGGCGGCGTCCCGCCTGCTCCCGCCCAACTTGCGGATTGAAAGTGAGCCAAATCAAGTCCCCCGCGTCCGGGATCCGCTCGCGCGTTGCCATTGTTTCTCATCCTCCTACCCCTAGTATGGCGCCCAACGCTACACGTAACGGGCTCCCGGCCGCACTTCACCACAATTCCTTGCCGACGGGTTCACCCCATTCCGTTTCCTGGTGCCGGTTCTTTGCCGTGATCCTGGAGACCAGCGCTGGAAGACGGTATTTGCGTCGCGCGCGCTTGACGACCAGCATTCCACCTCTCCCCACTCCCACCTCAACCGGATCTCCCTCGCGGAGCTGAGCAGTGTCCGCCACCGATTTCGGAATGCGCACCGCCAGACTGTTGCCCCATTTTGCCAGCTGTGTGGTTGCCATCTGTCCCCCCTTGTTGTGTATCTACAATGAATATACACGGGTTAGCGGGATCTGGCCAGCTCAATGTTGGGGTTGCGTCGCTTGAATCGGCTTGTGCCCTTAGGTCGTCACCTTACGCAGACGATACACGGCGCCGTTGTAGTCCACGACGAGGAGTTCGCCGGCCGGGTCCAGGCCAAAGCTGCTGATGTTGAGGTTGGTGTCGAGGAGCAGGGCGCGCGTCCACACACCGGGCGAAGTTTCGGTCAGCGTCCAAATCCTGCCGGTGATGAAATCGCCAAAGACATAGAGCCCGCGGAGTTCAGGAATGAGCGTGCCACGATAGACGTAGCCGCCGGTGACGGAGCTTCCTTCGCTGTGGCTGTAATCCACAATGGGCAGTTCCAGGCCGGTGGTGTCGCAGCCCGTCGGCGGTTGAAAGCAGTGGGTGCCTTCCATGACGTTCCAGCCGTAGTTTCCACCCTTGATGACCAGGTCAACTTCCTCGAAGCTGTCTTGTCCGACGTCGGCCACGAAGAGGCGCCCATTGGTGCGGTCAAAAGAAAACCGCCAGGGATTCCTCAGCCCGAACGCCCAAATCTCCCCGCGCGCGCCCGCCTGACCGACGAAGGGATTGTCGGGCGGGACGTCGTAGGATTGGGTTGGACCCACATCGATGCGGAGAAGTTTTCCTAGCAGGGTTCCGAGATTTTGACCGTTGCCCGCGGGGTCCCCGCCCCCGCCGCCATCGCCCAAGCCGATGTAAAGATATCCGTCGGGCCCGAATTGAATCTGGCCGCCATTGTGATTGTCGAATGGCTGATCGACCGTGAGCAAAACTCGCTCCGTTGTGTCCGCGGTGTTGGGATCAGCAGCCGACGTCTTGTATTCGGCAATGACCGAATGCCCATCGGGCTTCCCCGTGTAACTGAGGAAGAAGCGCCGGTTGCTCGCGTAGCCGGGATGGAAAGCCAGTCCCAGCAAGCCTCGCTCTCCGCCGCTCGTCACCCGCGAGCGAATATCGAGGAACGGCGTGGCGACCAGCACGCCACTCTGGACCACGCGAATGATGCCTTCCTGTTCGACGATGAAGATCCGATCTGAGCCGTCGGTGGGAACCTGCATGTCCAGCGGACTGCTTAGCCCTGACACGACGCCTTGCAGCTCATACCGGACCGTCACGGGTGGCGGCCCGGGACCGGGACCCCCATTCGAGCCGCCGCAACTGAGCGCGGGCATCACAGCCAGAAGGGCAATGGTGAGCGAGCGTCCCTTCTGCGCGCGACCGATTAACGGCATCACTTTTGACATTTGATCCCGCTATGCGGAACCCCCAAAACTTTGGCCTTCTTCAAAAATCCCGCCCCGCGCTTGAAACCTTGGCCCCGAACCTTTAGCATAATCCCCGAAAGGAGCTCGTCATGTCTAATTTCTTCAAAAAGGTCTTCACCGCGCTATTGGTTTCAAGCCTGGGCTTGGTGCTCATGGGAAAGAAAGCTTCCCAGTTGCACGCCCAATCCGGATCGCTGAAGCTCACCTCGACGGCGTTCCAGCCGCAAGCCACGATTCCGAAGAAGTACTCCTGCGACGGCCAGGACATCTCTCCCCCGCTGGCGTGGAGCGGCGCCCCCGCCGGGACCAGGAGCTTCGCACTGATTATGGATGACCCCGACGCGTCGGGCACCTGGGTGCACTGGGTGCTCTATGACCTGCCCGCCACGGCGCGTGACCT
>CAZTHM010000229.1:0-6489 GCA_964613505.1 uncultured Acidobacteriota bacterium
AACAGGCCTTTGTCAAAATACTCTTTGGCCTTGGCATAAATCACGGAGCTCGGCCGCTGGCTGCCCACCTGCACGATGCGGTTGTTCTTCTTCGCCGCCTCGATCATCTCGAAGCCCTCGCTGACGACATGCGTCATGGGCTTTTCGCAGTAGACTTCTTTGCCGGCGTTGCAGCAGTCGAGGACGATCTGCCGGTGCCAGTGATCGGGCGTGGCGTTGATGATGGCGTCGATTTCCTTATTGTCGAGCAGCTCCTTGTACCGTCGAGTCGTGGTAATGGGCTTCCCGGCAATCTCTCGCGCCACTTCGTGCCGGCCGTCGTACAGGTCGCAGGCGGCGACGCATTCGACGCCGGGAAGCGAGAGCGCGTTGCGCAGCAAGCCGGTGCCTTGCATACCGACTCCGATGATGCCGAAACGGACGCGGTCGCTGGGCGGCACGGCGTGCGCCGAGGCAGCGAGCGAAAGTGGCTCAAGCAGAATCGTTGGCGCGGCCAGAGTCGCGCCGGCAACGCCCGCCGAGCGGCGCATGAAGTCGCGCCGGGTAATCTTCGATTTGTTCATAGAGGATTCCTCCTGAGATTGCTGAATGATGACGACATGAAAGCAGGCCTATGCTATGCGCGCTCGCACTGAAACCGCAAGGTCCGTCGCTCGCGCCTGCGAGGGAAGTGCAGATTCTTCGTCGTCCCGATAAAGAGCATCGGGACTCCTCAGAATGACAACCACTGCGCGCTCCCGCCGACTCGTCAGCTCTTCAACGTCTTCGTCGCCGGATCGAGCCAGACCGGAGCTTTTCGGAAGTACGACTCATTCGCCAGGTGGCAGGCGAGCGCGGCGTGGTTCCCAAACACCGCATCTTGCAAGGCCGGTTGGCGCGTGCGGACCGACTGGAAGAAGTTCCACAGGTGTGGCGCCAAGTCGTCGTAGGACGGCCCGCGAAAACTCAAGCTCTCAGGAAGCGGCTCTCGCCCGGGCTTCGGGTCGTGCTCCTCGTGCCATTTTTGAAAGTACGGTTCGCGCAATCGGCTCGGAAAGCTATGCGCGTAGTAACTGGGAGCATTGTCTTCGCCGGTCTGGGGCGAATAGCTCAATCCGGTTTCGGTAAGCTCGATGATGCCCTTCGAACCCATGAAGCGCGTCACTTCGGGACTTTCGGTGTCGAGCGACAAGCGCATGTAGACGGGAATGTCGCCGTACTCGTAGAGCACCGTGTGGACGTCCGGCGTGTTCCGCCCGTCCTTCCAGCGCAGGATGCCGCCGGTGGCCGAGACGCGCTTGGGAAATTCGTTGATGCCCAGGACGAACATCATCCCGCTGACGAGGTGGACGAGCAGGTCGCCCGCCACGCCCGTGCCGTACTCCTTCCAGCAGCGCCAGCGCGCGAAGAGGTAAGGGTCGAAGGATTTCTTGGGCGCCGTACCCAGCCACGTGTCCCAGTCGAGGTTCTGCGGCGAGAGGTCGGGCGGAGGAGGATACTGCCAGCAGCCGGTGGGACTGTTGCGTCCCATTGTCGCCTCAACCAGGCAGAGCGTGCCGATACTGCCGTTTTTGTAAATCTCGTGGGCCTTGGCGCAAAGTACCGAACTGGTGCGTTGAGCCCCGATCTGAACGATCCGCCCGGTCTTCTGCATCGCGGCGGCCATCTCGAATCCTTCTTCGACGGCGTGCGACATGGGCTTTTCGCAATACACGTCCTTGCCCGCGTTCACCGCGTCCACGACAACCCGCTTGTGCCAATGGTCGGGAGTGGCGCAGAGAATGCAATCGATCTCCTTGTTGTCGAGGAGTTCTTTGTACCGGCGCGTGGTGGGAATGGGTTTGCCGACGATCTCGCGGGCAAGCTCGTGACGGCCGTCGTAAAGATCGCACGCCGCCGCGCACTCGACTCCCGGAAGTTGAATCGAGTTCTTGAGCAGGCCCGACCCTTCCATGCCGACCCCGACGATGCCAAAGCGCACGCGGTCGCTGGGTGCGACGGCGCGAGGCGAAGCCGACATGGGTTCAGCGCTCAGCCTGATTGACCGCGCGGCGAGCGTTGCGCCGGCAGCCCCGGCCGTTCGTTGCATGAACCTGCGGCGCGAGATTTCCTTTTGAGACATGATTCCATCCTCCTCTGGCGGTCCTACGACTGCGAATCTGGGCAGCGTGTATCGTATTCCTTGACGAAGGGGTCGGCAAGGGGGAAACGGGGGAAGGGAGCATGGGGCATCGCAGGGTGTAGAACTTCACCGTCATTCCCGCGCCACCGGGAATCCACGTGGACCCCCGCTCCCCGTTTTCACGGGGACAAGCTTCGCGGGCGTGACTGGTAATAGACGAGCCCACGGTCAAATCGAATTGCAATTAGACCATGGTTATCCCTTGATGCTCTTCGTGGCGGCGTCCCACACGGCCATGGTTTTGTTCTCGAGTGAGTAGTTGGCCATGTGGCAGGCGATGGCGGTGTGGTTGCCGAAGTTGGCGTCCTCGACCGAAGGCTTGCGGGTGCGGACCGACTCCATGAAATTGTTCATGTGGTCGACGGCGTAGTCGTAGCCATCAGGCGCCTGGAAGGTTTGCGCGTCCGCGTCCACCGCAAACTTGCCCGGCTCCGGCATCGGATGGTCCTTGCGCCAGGCCGCGAGATATTCGTTTCGCAACTTTTCCGGCCAGCCGTTAATCGAGTAACCCTCGGGCTTCGGGCGCGTATCCTGCGGAGTGAAGGTCAGGACATCGTTCTTGATCACCAATGTTCCCTTGGTCCCGAAGACTCGTGCTTCACCCGGCGACTCGTTGTTCAGATTGCAGCGCAGGCTGACGCGGAAATCGGGATACTCGAAGAGCGTCCAGACCAGGTCGGCGGCGTCGCGGTCCTCCGTCCAGCGGAACTGGCCGCCCATCGAGGCGGCGCGAACCGGCGGCTGGTTGATGCCGGTGATCGTGAACATGCCGGTGAGCAAGTGCACGAAGAGATCGCCGGGCAACCCTTCGCCGTAATCCCGGAAGCAGCGCCAGCGGAAGAAGCGCTTGAGGTCGAACGGGCGCTGCGGTGCGCTCCCGAGGAACCGCTTCCAATCAACCGTTCTCTCATTGGCGTCGGGCGGAATGGGATAGACCCAGGCCCCACTCATATCGTTGCGATCAATCCAGGCTTCGATGGCGGTCACGATGCCCAGAGCGCCGCTGGTGTAAATCTCGTGCGCCTTGGCGTAAACAATTGAGCTGCGCGCCTGGCTGCCCACCTGCACGACGCGGTTGTTCTTCTGCATCGCCTCGGCCATGGCGAATCCGTCCGCGACGGTGTGCGACATGGGTTTTTCGCAGTAGACATCTTTGCCCGCCGCGCAGGCGTCCACGGTGATTTGCTTGTGCCAGTGATCCGGCGTCGCCACCAGGACCGCGTCCACATCATTGCGGTTGAGAATGGCGCGGTAGTCTTTGGTGGTGGGGAGCGTCTTCCCTGCCGTCTCCTGCCCCGCGACCAGGCGTCCATCGTAAAGGTCGCAAACCGCCACGATCTCGGTTCCCGGACAGTTCAGCGCGGCGCGCATGATTTCGCAGCCGCGCACACCCGTCCCGATAGATGCGAAGCGGACACGATCGCTGGCCGCCACCGCGCGCGGGGCCGCGGCGAGAAAGCTGGGCGTCAGGAACGTCACCTTCCCTGCCACACCCAGCGCCGCCGCTCCGGCACCCGCACGAAAGAAGTCTCGTCGAGTCAAACGATGATTGCGCATTGAGAAATATCCTCCTGGAATGGTTTTGTAGGGGCGATTCATGAGTCGCCCCTACGGAAAGAATTCCCTTAAGTCCTGATCGCTCTTGCCGACGCGTCCCACACCGCCGGCCGCTTCGTAAAGTACGCCTCGTTCGACATGTGGCAGCCGAGGGCGGCGTTGTGGCCGAACAATTCGTTTTCCTCCACGGGCCGGCGCGTCCGCACCGAGTTGGAGAAGTTCGCCAGGTGATCGGTCATGTCGCTGTAGCCCGGCGGCGGCGTGTAAACTTCATCGTCGCTCGAGATCTTCCACTGCGAGGGCTCGGGGCGGGGATGGTTCTTGGACCAATTCGCGGAGTACTCGTCCCGTAGCTTCTTGGGCCAGCCGATGACGGAATAGCCTTCGGGCGTCTCGTACGGCCCCTGGGGCTTGAAGCGCAGCGTTGAGCCCTGAATGGTCATCGTCCCCTTCTTGCCGTAGAAGCCGAAGAACTCGCCCACCTCGTCGTTGTTGTGGTTGCAGCGCAGGACGAGTTGGAAATGCGGGTAGTCGTAGACAGTCCACAGCAGGTCGGGGAACTCCCGCCCATCGTTATAGTGGTAAATCCCGCCGCTTGATAGGGCTCGGTCCGGAGGACGGTTGGTGCCGGTAACGTGATGAATTCCCGAGAGCAGATGCACAAACAGGTCGCCCGCCAGCCCCGCGCCGTAGTCTTTGTAGCAGCGCCAACGGAAAAAACGAACCGGGTCATAGGAGCGCCTAGGCGCGTCGCCGAGCCAGGTGTTCCAGTCGATGGTCTGTTCGCTGGCGTCGGGCGCAATGGGATAGACCCACGCGCCGCTGTCAGTATTGCGGTCCCACGCCGCCATGATGGTGTCCACCTGGCCCAGCCGGCCGGAATCCCAAATCTCCTTTGCCTTGTGGTAGAGGATGTTGCTGACGCGCTGGCTGCCCACCGTGCACATGCGGTTGTTTTTCTGCACGGCTTCCACCATCGCCAGGCCGTCGGCGACGCTATGCGACATGGGCTTCTCGCAATAGACGTCCTTGCCCGATTCCACCACGTCGGTCACCGCCTTGCGATGCCAGTGGTCGGGTGTGGCGACGAGTACCGCATCGATATCCTTGCGGTCGAGGATGCGGCGATAGTCGCGCGTGGTGTCAATGCTCTTACCCTTGAGCGCTTCCTTGGCCGCGATGTGCCGGCCGTCGTAGAGATCGGCCGCGGCCACACACTCGACGCCGGAAATCGGCAGCGTGGCGCCCAACAGCGAGCAGCCTTCGACGCCCGTGCCGATGATCCCGAAACGAATCGTGTCGGAAGGCGCAACCGGGCCCGCATGCGCCCAAAGCATGCTGGGCTCCAGAATCGTTACCTTCCCCGCCGCGCCCAGTGCCGCCGCGCCCGCGCCCATCCGCATGAAGTCACGCCGAGAGAGTGAGTCTTTACCCATGGAATGAGAACCTCCTTTGGAAGCTTGATATGAGGACCATGTTGCAGCCCCACAGTCTGCCAGAAACGATGAGGGAGTGAAAGCGTTTTGTGCCACGGCGAATGCAATGCGAGGTGGCGGCAGGTCGTGCGATCCCCTGCCGAACATTACCACCCCCCTGCTGGGACCTATGGGATAATAGGGTTGAAAGGAAACCGCTCGACACTTATGGGCCAGGATTTAATCGCCGACATTGTCCGCCGCATCGTTGAGGCCGCCCAGCCGGAAAAGATAATATTGTTTGGCAGCCGAGCGCGGGGCGGCGGCCAGTCCGAGAGTGATTTTGACGTCCTCGTGATCAAACAATCCAACCAGCCGCGTTACTGCCGCGACGCCCCGCTGTATACGGCTCTGGCTGGGCTCAACGTGCCAGTAGACGTCTTGGTCTATACGCCCGAAGAAGTCCGAGAGTGGAGCGCCGTTCCCCTTGCATTTATCACGACCGCCATTCGAGAGGGAAGGGTCCTGTATGAAAGAGAAGGCTGACCTGGTGCGAGGTTGGCTGCGAAAGGCGGCAAGCGATATCGTCAGCATGGAGGCGACGCTGGCGGCAGGGGCGTTCGATGGAGCCTGCTTCCACGCCCAACAGGCGGCCGAAAAATACCTGAAGGGATTTCTCGCCTACCACGATCGGCCGTTTCCTTACACCCACAACCTGGCGGAATTGACCGGACTGTGCGCCGTCATCGACGCGGCATTCCACTCACTGGCCCAGGGGGCGGCGGAGTTGACGCCCTACGCCGTGCGGCTCCGCTACGACGAAGACTTCTGGCCACCGCTCGAGACCGCGCACCAAGCTCGCGCTGCGGCTTTGGCGATTCGCGACTGCGTTTTGACCCGGCTCCCGGAAGAGTTCGTGAAGTCCACAGACTAGCGCCCAGCCGCGGCGTCCCATGGCGCGGCCGCTAAGCCACACTGTCCGTGCTTTTCCCTGTATGCCGTATACCGTCTACCACCTACCGTTCTACTGCGGGAAATTCATGCGCCGCAGGAGGTCCTGAAAGCGCGGGTGACGCGGTACCCGGCCCACCCCGAGCCAACCTGCTAGGTCGCCCCTACGGTGGCAGTCCGATGCGGCGGATGAGGTTCTGGAATCGTTCGTCCGCTCGGAAAGCCTCGAATCGGGGATCACCTTTAATGTACACCAAAAAGCTGGAGCGCTCCTCGTACGCTTTCTCAAGCCATTCGAAGACACGGTCCTTCTCTCCCAGGCCGGCATAGATGACCGCGATGTCGTAGGCCGAGACATAGCCGCGTTTTGACCGACGGAGGAGCTGCGCCAGTATTTTCTGGGCC
>CAZTHM010000230.1:0-6481 GCA_964613505.1 uncultured Acidobacteriota bacterium
CGCCCGTCTCGACGCTGGCGAGGTACTTCAGTTTTTCCTTGCTGCGATGCGGCGGATAGAACTCGATATGAAAATGGAAGTACGGGTATTTCCCTTTTGCCGGCGCCTGGTGAAGCAGCATCATATACGGAAACGAAAACCCGAAGAGGTTATCGTACTTGAGCGTGACCCACTTGAGGATTTCCGCCAGCGCCTTCTCCTCCGCGGGCCGGAATGCGTCGAGCGCGCCCAAGTGGCGACGCGAGTAGATGTGGATCTCGTAGGGCCAACGCGCGAAGAATGGAATGAACGCCGTAAACCCGCCGTTCTCGGCCACGATCCGCCGCCCGTCGCGCCGCTCCTTCTTCAGGACATCGCAAAACACGCAGCGTCCGTGCTTGCGGAAATGCGCCCGCGCCGCGGCGATTTCCTTCTCCACGCGTGGAGGAATAAAGGGAAACGCGTAAATCTGCCCGTGCGGGTGCGGCATGGTGACGCCGATGACCGCGCCCTTATTTTCGAAGATCAGGACGTAACGAATCCCCGGCATCGCCTTGAGCTCAATAAAGCGCTGCCGCCAGAGCTTCACAAGTTTAACAATGTGATTAACCGGCAGTTGCGGGAGCGAAGTGTTGTGATCGGGGTGATACAAGACGACGTCGCACTTCCCGGCCGATTTTTCCACCCGATAGAAGTCGTCCCCTTCTATGGCCGGTTCGGGAGGAGGAATGGAAAAAGCGGAAAAATCGTTGGGATAGATGTGGACGTCGTAGTTATCCGGCACGCGCCCCGAGCCCGGGCAGAACGGGCACCAATCGGTGGGCATTTGCGGGCGATGTTGTCGATGGGAGGCGGTGGAGACCCACTCGCGGACGGTAGGGTTCCAGCGGAGTTCCGTCATGGACGGTTAGCGCGTGCGGCCCGGAGCGCCAGGGCGCCCATGAACAAGCCGAACACCAGCATTGCCGCACCCCACCAGACGTCGATGTTGACTCCCATCGAGCGCTCGAAGATGGCGGGGTCGGCGAGGGCGCCGTAAACGATCATGATCACGCCATAGATGCTGAAGATAATTCCAATCGGCCAGCGAATGTCCAGTCCCATAGTCGTTACCAGAAAATTATATTCAGCACGACGCAGAGCCCTAGGATGCCAACGGCCAGGATACCCGGCCGCTCGTACCAGGGCAAGTCTTGGTTGCGCGGCTTCGGCGTCAGCGAGTAGACCAGGCCGACCAGTTCTTCTTCCTTCCGCGGCTCGGTGAACATCGTCACCACCACGGTGACCACGACGCATACCACAAAGGCCACGATGGCTTGATAGAAATTCGCGGCCATGTCACTCGGGTAAGAAATCACGTGGTAGCGATAGAGAGCGTAGTGCGTGGCGGCGGAGACAATCCCCGAGAGCAATCCCCAAAAACCCGAGTGCGCACTGGCGCGCTTCCAGAACATCCCCAGCAGGAACGTCCCGAAAAGCGGCGCATTGAAGAAGGCAAACAGGAGCTGGAGATAGTCCATGAGGTTGTTAAACTGCAGGACGATGAAGGCGGTGAGGATACCCATGGCCACGGCAAAAACGGTAGCGAGCTTTCCCATCATCAGATAGTGGCTGTCCGGTTTGCCCGGGTTGATGTGCGTCTGATAGATGTCGAAGGTCCAGACGGTGTTGAAGGCCGTGACGTTCCCCGCCATCCCAGACATGAAACTGGCCATCAAGGCCGTCAGCCCAATTCCCAGGAGCCCCGACGGGTAGAACTTGCCGAGCATGGCGGGCAGGGCGTTGTCGTAACGACCGCCCAGCATTTCTTTAGTCGTGGGGTCAAGCGCGATCGCTACGAGGCCGGGAAGGATTACCAACAGCGGGAAAAACATTTTGGGGACGGCGGCGATGAGCGGGGTCCGCTGCGCGGAAGGCATGTCCCTTGCCGCCAGCCCGCGTTGGATCACCAGGAAGTCTGTGCACCAGTAGCCGAACGACAGCACGAAACCCAGGCCAAAAATGGTCCCGAACCAGTTAATCCCCATGGGGTTCATGTCCGCACTCCAGATGTTAGCCCAGGTGTGCGCGTAACCGACATTGGGTAATTTGGCCTCCAGGCCCGCAAACCCGCCCACGGCTTTCAAGCCCAGGATGGCCAACGGCAGGAATCCGAACACGATGAGGAAAAACTGCAGGACTTCGTTGTAAATCGACGATGTAAGTCCGCCCAGATAGATGTAAATCGCGACGACCAAGGCTGAGGCCACCACGCTCGTCCAGAACGGCCAATTAATCAGCCGCTGGAAGAGGATGGCCATGGCATAGAGGTCCACGCCCGAAACCAGCAGCGTCATCACCGCGAAGGACAGCGCGTTCAGCGTGCGAGTCTTCTCATCGTAGCGCTTCTTGAGGAACTCGGGAACGCTGCGCACTTTGCTGCCGTAGTAGAACGGCATCATGAAGACGCCCACAAAGCACATGGCGGGCATGGCCGCGAGCCAGTAGAAATGATTCACGAACATGCCGTACTTGGCGGCGTTGGCGGCGTGGCCCATCACTTCGAGCGCGCCCAGGTTCGCGGACATGAATGCCAGGCCGGTGATCCATCCGGGAATCGAGCGCCCGGAGAGGAAGAAGTCCTCGCTGGTCTTCATCCGCCCGCGCAGGGCCAGTCCGATCCCAATAACAAACACGAAGTAAATGCCGATGATGAGGTAGTCGACAAATTGTGGTTGCATAGTCGGGGTCCGAAGCGCGGATACTTATCACACTCGCAACCAAAAGTAAACGCAAGGAATTCACTGGAAGGGAGAAGGTCCATCGCATCTCCCAATGCGATTGAAGGGTTGGTGGAAGGGACACAAAAGGAAGAAAAGCAATCTACGTGGGACAAGCATCGCCTTCCCCGCGCCTTTACGGCGTGGGTGGGAGCGGCACAGTTGTCGCCAGACCCATTCCGGTAAGGGTAATCATATGCAGGCTGCCGGGAGCGTTATCCGCAATGGCGATCGTCCCGACTTTGGTCCGAGAGGATTTCGGTGTGAACGTCACGGCAATCGTGCAGCTTGCTTCCACGGCAATCTCAAGGCCGCAGGTGGTACTCGCGGCGAAGTCTCCAGTGACGTTGATGCCCGTAATATTCAGGACGGCCTGACCCGTGTTGGTCACGATTACATTCTGCGCGGCGCTGATTGTCCCCATCGTCTGGTTGGGAAAAGTCAAACGAGTGGTGGATAAGCTGACCGCGGGCGCAGCCACGCCAGTCCCCCGCAGATTAATCGCATGCGGGCTTCCATAAGCATTGCTAGTGAAGGTTACCGAGCCGATGCGCGGACCCCAATCCTGGGGACTGAAAGTGATACTCAGAGTGCAATGGATTCCCGGCGCGAGGCCTCCTCCGCAGTCGTTGGTCTGCGCGTAGTCTCCGCCGGTCACGACACTGGCCAAGTCGAGAGGCGCGTCGCCCGCGTTGCTCAAAGTAATCCCACGAGCCACGCTGGTTGTCCCGACCCCCTGCGAGGAAAAGTCGATGCTGGTTTCCGACAGGGCCACTACCGGAAGTGCGAGGCCAGTCAGTTTTGTGACGAAGCCGTCAAATGCGCCAGAACCGAACGAAGGCTGGAGCGCGCTGCTGGTCGTGGGAAAGTCGGAGGAAAAAGTTTCCCCGGTCAGGTAGGCATTCCCGGACGAATCCAGCGCCACACCACGGGCCTTTTCATTCCGACTCCCGCCGAGGTAGGTCGAAAACACCAGCGCCGAGCCCGCGGGATTCAGCTTGGCTAGAAACGCGTCATAGAAGCCACCGCTCGCAGCCTGGACGGGACTCGCAACAGGGAGACCGCTTCCGTAAGTGTATCCCGCGCAATAAGCATTTCCCAGGGAGTCTACGGCGATATCCAGTCCTGCCTCCGAACCGAGCCCACCGAGATACGTTGAGTAGACGGCGCTTGATCCCTCCGCATCCAGCTTGGTTACGAAGGCGTCCACGGTCGCGCCACCGCCCGTGCCTTGCAGCGCGCCCGGCGTGACCGGAAAACCTGTTGAGGTGGTGAGGCCCGTCACATAGGCGTGGCCCGCGCTGTCAACGGCGATTCCGTAGCCATAGTCGCCCCCGCTTCCTCCGAGATAGGTGGAATAGAGCAACGCCGTTCCATCGCCGCTCAACTTGGTCACGAAGGCGTCGAAGCAAGAAGTTGTGTTGGGCAGTGCGCCACAGGTCCCGCCGCCAATGGAGGGCTGGAATGCGTTGGCGACCGGGAAATCCGCCGAGTTTGTGTATCCTGTCACATAGGCGGCGCCCGTCGAATCGAGGGCGACCTTCGATCCATAGTCCTCGCCGCTGCCGCCCAGGAACGTTGAATAAACGAGCGGCGAACCCGCAGGGCCGACGTTCGCTACAAACGCGTCGTAGAATCCTTGCCGATGGACGTTCTGCCAAGCCCCTTGCGTGGGGAAATCCGCCGACGCCGTGAAGCCGACTACGACGGCATTCCCGGCCGCGTCGACGGCAATCCCTTGGCCGAAGTCGTCGGCCGCGCCTCCCAGATATGTCGCGTAGTCGAGCACCGCGCCCGTGGTATCGAGCCTGGCGACAAACGCGTCGTAACAGGGGAACGTGGTGGGCGCAACCCCGCACGTCCCTCCCCCAGATTCCTCTTGCACGGCGTGAGCGGTCGGGAAATCGGTGGAATTCGTGTAGCCCGTTACGTAGGCATTTCCGAAACTGTCAAGGGCGATGCCCGTGGCGAAGTCGTCTCCGCTCCCTCCGAAGCGCGCCGCGTACAACAAGCTGCGACCTGTCGGGTCGACCTTGGCCACGAAGACGTCAAAGCAGGGATAGGCGTCCAATCCGTCGCCGCACGTACCGCCTCCGCGCAAGGAAAGTCCCGCGCCGGTTGATGGGAGGTCGAGAGAGTTGGAATAGCCGGTGACATACACGTTGCCGGCGCCGTCCACGGCCACATCCGTCGCGACGTCGAAGCCCGATCCGCCGAGGTAGGTGGAAAAGCTGAGCGCCGGATTCGTGGCGAGACTCGGTGCCAGGCCAGCAGGATTGAGCAAGGAGGCAGGATCCGGGATTCGGTATCTGGGACGCGCGAGCCGTTGACGATTCCCGACGCTCGGCTCTGGCCTTTGGCTTTCCGCTTTTCGATCGGTCCGCAACCCGTTGCCGGTCTCTCGCTCCGGTGTCGCGGCTCCCCACGCCGCGAACACTAGAATCGCGCCGCAGACCGCAGGGATTCGCAAAGCCTCGCGCATGAATAGTTCCACCCAGACTATTCATCGGCTAAGGGGAGGGCGAACATGAGGCGAAGCCGCTGGCCGTCCATCGGCGCACAGGCGGCTAGAAGTGAGCTGTGTAGGCGGGATCGATCTCTCCCTCCCCGCATCAACGTGCATCGGGGAGATCGAGAAGGATCAACTCGGAGTCGGTCGTTGCCTTGATCGCGAGTTTGCTTTCTTCGGAGATGCGTGCCTGGTCGCCCGCCGCGAGGGACGTGCCACCGACCGCTACCTTGCCGGCGATCACGAACAGGTAGGCCTTGCGTCCGGTGCGGCTGGAGTGGGTCACTCCCTTCCCGGCACGCAGACGCGAAAGGTAGACCTGCGCGTCCTGATCGATACTGAGTGTGCCGGGCACGTCGCCGCCCGAGACCACCGCCAGAAGCTTCGAATCGCGCGCCGCTTCTGCAAAGGTGCGCTGCTCCCAACGCGGCTTCAGACCTCGCGTGCGCGGGAGAATCCAGAGTTGGAGCAAGTGAACGGGGTCTTGCTTGGAGTGGTTATACTCGGAGTGCATGACGCCCTTGCCGGCCGACATCACCTGGACCTCACCCGGCCGGATCACGCCGGTATTACCCATGCTGTCCTGGTGTTCGAGCGCGCCTTCGAGCACCACCGTGATGATTTCCATGTCCCGGTGCCCGTGCATGGGGAAACCCTTTCCCGCTTGGATCACGTCGTCATTGAAAACCCGCAGCGCCCCCCAGTTCAGGTTGGCCGGGTCATAGTAGGTGTCGAAGGAGAAATGCCAGTAGGTTTCCAGCCAGTCGAAGACCTGGTGGTGCCTTTCGTCCGATTTGATCACTTTGATCATGCTTGTCTCCTGGCGGGAGGTTCGGGGCGGCGCTGTTCCGGGCGCGGCATCAGTTAGTTCAGGAAGTAGCTGCGGTAGAGGGTGTCGCGCTTGACGGGACGGAAGCCGGCATCGCTGATGAGGCGGCGGAGTTCCTCCTCATTCGTGGTGTTGGTGCACCCCGCCGCGCGCACCACGTTCTCCTCGATCAAGATGCTGCCCACATCGTTCCCGCCGAAGCGCAGCGCGATCTGGCAGATCTTCTGGCCGGGCGTCAGCCAGGAAGCTTGCACGTTCAGGATGTTGTCGAGGTAGATGCGTGAGACAGCGAGCGTCTTCAGGTAATCGACTGCGGTCGTTTCCTCTTTGACGAAGTTGCCGAGCGAAGTGTGCTCGCGCTGGAACATCCAGGGGATGAAGGCGGTGAAGCCTCCCGTTTCTTCC
>CAZTHM010000231.1:0-6468 GCA_964613505.1 uncultured Acidobacteriota bacterium
ACACCGACGCCGTTCTAGACGCCGCTGCAAGATTTGTTACCGGCCCTTTTTCAAAACCGCGATCTGCCCGGCGTGGTAGAGGTCGTGCTGAATGACGCCGTGCAGCATGTAATAGAACGAATAAGTCTGCCCCAGGACGATTTCTTTCAAGCGAGCATCGGTCAGCGTGGGAATGGCGTCGCGAAGCTCCTGGTTGCCGCGCTGCAACTTGGTGAGAGTCCGTTGCCAGGCCGCTTCACTGCTGTCGCCGACCGCGGGCCAATCCTGGTCGGAGGAGAGGCCGCTGATGACTTCGCCCTTGATTCTCCTGCCGACGACCGACTCCCAGACGGTGATGTGATTCACGATTTCCCAGATCGAGTGCGCGCCGGTGAGGGGCCTCGCGAAGGCTTGCTGGCTGGTGACGTCGGCCAGGATTTCCCAGAGCGCGAGACCATGCCAGGCGTTGCCCTCGAACGCTCTGCGCAGTTGATCGACAATCCTTTCGACTTCGCTCATAGCCGGGTCACACCTCCTGGATTCGTTGGGCGATCTTGCGCGCCAGTTGAGAGACGGCGGCGCTCCCCACACGCGAGAGAGGGAACCAGCGCGCCGAGCCATTGACGAACCGCCCGGAGAATTGTACAGGGTGTAAAGCCACTTGGATCGTCCGAAAGGTGATTCCGTGGCGCAATTCGCCGATGGGCGGGCGGAATTGGAGCGTCCCTGGCATGAGAGTGCGGAGTTTCCCCGCGAGGCGGCTGCGGGCGTCGGCCCCGGAAGTGCCGAAAGCGGAGGGGAAGTTCCACAAGTCTCCCAGCAGTCCATCATCGAGGCCGCGGACCATGACGACTTTGTTTTCACGCGAAATAACCGCCGAGGCCAGATGATGTAATTCCGCGGCCCGCCGTGGCCGTGGAGTGGGATATGACTCTTGTTTACCAGCGCAATACGCTTGACACAGGCTGCGGAGAGGACACGCGGGACAGCGCGGAGTATTCGGCAGACACACCGTCTGACCCAACTCCATCAGCGCCTGGTTGAAGTTTCCCGGTTGCCGCCGCGAGATAAGGCCGGCAAGTTCGCGCTCGACGGTCCGCCGGAACCCGGGTTGATGAAGATTCCCCCGCCGCGCAAGCAGCCGGGCAACGACGCGCGCCACATTGCCGTCGAGAACCGGAAAAGGCAGGTTGTAAGCAATGCTCAACACTGCGCTGGCCGTATAGTGGCCGACGCCGGGAAGGGAACACGCCTGCTTGAAGTCGCGTGGGAAGCGGCCCTCGAACCGCTGCACGAGGTCTTTTGCCGCTTGATGCAGGTGGCGCGCCCGGCGGTAATAACCGAGGCCCGACCAGAGCTCGAGCACGCGGTCTAACGGCGCCTGAGCCAATCTTTTTACGATGGGAAAGGTGAGGAGAAATCGGCGGAAGTACGGGATGACGGTTGCGACTTGGGTCTGCTGAAGCATCACTTCCGAGACCCAAACCGCATACGGAGACGCATTCGCTCGCCAGGGCAAAGGGCGGGCATGAAGCCGGAACCAGCTTAGGAGGGAGCGGCGGAATTTGTGAATTGTGATTTGTGAATTGTGATTTACAGGTTGATTGCCCTTTCGCATTCTTCGGAGATCCATCCTAGGGGCGCAGCCTTGTCCCCTGCGGAGCGCGACTCCACTTTAGCCCTCGGTCCTTAAATCACAAATCACAAATCACAAATCCAGATTATTCCAGCACGAAATCCGCGGTGTGTACCGGGGAGACGTTCCCGACGGCGTCGCGTGCCTTCACTTCCAGTTTGTAGTTTCCGGACTGGAGCTGGTCAAGCTGCAGGAACATTCCGACTGGGATTACGGGATTCCCCTGCTGAATGAAGTCTTCTAAGGGGAGGGTGTTGGACGCAAAAACCTGTTGGTTGGACTTCCGATCGAGAATGTTGTAAAGGATTCCAACTCGAGGCGGATTGCCGCTCTGAAGCAATGGCTCGTAAACCTCCACGTACAAGCCCACCTTCTCGCCCCGTTTGAAGCGGTTGTTGGAGGAAGGCATCAGCTCAACCCCTTTCACAACCAGGGGTGTACGCTCTTCAAGCAATGCGGCATCCAGGCTGGCCGTCAGTTGCGAGATAGGCTGCAGTCTGTTGCTGAGCGCCAGGCCGCTCAGGTGGAACTTCTTGCCGTCGAAAGGCTCGATCGAGAGAGGCATCTCATACTTCCCGAATTTCTGATTCGCCGCGCCCAGCACGACTTTGAGGTTGTACTTGCCGGGAGCAATGTTGAAAGTGTTTTGGTAGGAGAAGGGTCCCTTGGAGAATTCCTTCTGCTCACCTTTCTCCATTTCCAGTTTGACCGTATCGCTGAAGCGCGCGGCCACGGCGCCATCTTCGCGATAGGCAATGCCCAGAACGTTGACTACGGAACGGAGCTTCCCTTTTTCCTTTTCAAAGGGCAACAGCTGGGCCGGAATTTCCAGGGCGAGGTTCACGCGCGCCAGGTTCGCGTCGGTATAGAAGTACGGGGCACTGAGCGAGACAGGAATCTCGCCCGGCTGGGACGCCGTGACGCGTTCTTCGAGTGCCTTTCCTTCCGGCTTGCCCGCCAGCAGGTCGGCGCTCTTCACATCACAATAGCCACTGCGGAAGCGGACTTTCACGCCCTTCCTTTCCACTGTGACCTTGATCGTATGGCAGCCGCCCTCGTGAGTCCGATTGGGCGGGGCATACCCCAGGATGTAATTCTCATCCAGTTCCTTACCGATTTTGTTAA
This sequence comes from uncultured Acidobacteriota bacterium, assembly GCA_964613505.1. Lineage (GTDB taxonomy): Bacteria > Acidobacteriota > Terriglobia > UBA7540 > UBA7540 > CAZTHM01. Next base: position 2,741 of record CAZTHM010000231.1, read on the forward strand.
GTCCCTCCAGGAAATCATTGTTGTTGAATATCGGGAAGCCGCCTGTCCCGGACGCGAGTTGATAGAGGACCTGCTGGTTGTCCGAAATGCTTTCCATCCGTGGCATGAGGATGGATCGCTGATAGATGTCGGAGCCCGACCGATTCGGATTGTTGGGGTCAAAGCCCCCGCGGGTGCCACCGCCGGGAGGCCCGCCGCGGGTTCCACCTCCTCCAACTCCACCACCAGTGCCGCCACCCCCGCGGCCACCGCCGCCGGTCCCGCCTCCGCCCGTACCACCGCCACCCGTGCCCCCGCCGCCGGTTCCGCCGCCACCCGTACCACCGCCACCCGTACCACCGCCGCCCGTGCCGCCCCCGCCACCACCTCGCCCGCCTCCACCGCCGCCGACACCACCACCCCCGCCGCCGCCCCCGGTGCCTCCTCCACTGCCTCCGCCACCTCCGGGTCGCTGGGCGAGAGGTTGGGGAAGGAGCAGCACGGGAAATGCGGATGCCAGAAGGCCATCCTCATAAGGGAAAGGTGACTCGTCCAGACTGGCGCCCGGAGGCAGACCTGGGAACCCCTGTTGGCGCGACGGGTCCATGATATCGGGGATCGCCGGCGAGGTGAGGCCTGCCAGGCCACGGACATCAATCGGGTAGATGGCAATGTTGGCCTTGTTGGCCGCGTCAATGGTAGCAGTGAGTTCCGACTGCCGCTCCGGAGTGAGCGGGAACCCGCTCGAAAATAGAATCAGGGTTTTTCGTCCCGGGACACCGCGCAGCGATTTGGCCAGATTCCGGATGGCCATCAACTCGCTCCGGGCCGCGAAATCCGACCGCACCTGGGCAACATTGGGAGCACCCATCCGCGCCACTTCCGTAGTTAGCCCTGGCTCGTTGGACTGAACGGAGGAGAACTTGACGCCGCTCACAGCCCGCTTTAAGGTCTCCGTATCCGCCGTAAAGTTCTGGGTAACGCGAAAGGCTCCGGTAAAGTCGACCACGGCCATCAAGCGCTCCTTGGAGGCGCTCTTCTCCACAAACTGCGCCGCGGCCTGGCGAGCCCGGGTCTGGTCGGCGGGATTCATCGTGGCATTGTCAAAGAACAAGACAAGGTAGCGGGGCTGAGCCGGAGCCTGGGGCGCGCCGGGTTCGGAGCCCTTTGAGAAAGTCGTAATGGTCTGTTCCTGGTCGTCTTCCAGGACGCGGAACTCGCTTTGGGTAAGGTCGCGAACGTAATTATCCTTCTTGTCCAAAGCCACGACGTCGACGAGAACCAGATTGGTTTCGGTTCGAATGACGCCGGGAGCAGTCACCGCGCCTTGACCCCCGAATGCTTGATCGCCCTGCGGGGCCGCGGGTGCTGGCGCGCTCGCCGCCCACATCCCGCTGAACGCGCTGATGAGACCCAAGGTCAGATAAAGTCTTCCGCGAGGAATCATACATCACCTGCTTAATATGGAATTTCTACCGTACGGTTGATCGCCGAAAGCTGAGCCCCCTCGGAATCGCGAACCACCTGGCGAACCATGTAGGTGCCGGGACGGACATCGAAGCTGATCTTCGCCATCATGCCGGAACGGGAAAGTTTCTCCAGGCTTGCGTCCAGCAATTGCAAATGGACTCGTTTTTCCTTTCCCGTTACGTATTTCCCGTCGCGGTCGAATAAGGCCGCGACAATCGTCAGATTATTCAGATTTCGGCCATCCTCTTTGCGAAATTGCACAAAGCGCAAATCCAGCCGTGTGAGCACGGAGAGCCGCACCTCGAGGTCGGTGATTTTGAAAAACTGCGTGTGCATTTCGATGGGCAACTCGTGCAGTTCGTCGCGGGAGAAGACCGCCTGTTCGATTTCCTCTTTGGCTTGGGAGGCGGGGTCGGCCGGTTTGGCGGGCGCGAAATAGCCTCTGCGAGCCTGCACGGAATACTTGTCTTTGGTGTTGAGGGCGACTTTCAAGCGGTGGAATCGGCCATCTAGTTTCAGGTTTTGCGGTGAGAAGCCCAGGACGTAGTAGACCTCGGGCAAGGCCCCAACCTTATGAAACCCTTCCTGCAAGTCGTTGCTATTATGGAAGAATACGCCCCCGGTGTCGGCGGCGAGGTTATGGAGAACGTCCGCGGCAACTTCCCACCTTTGTAATTGAAGTTGTTCTTTCTTTCCCATCAGGTCAACCCGCCGCGACGTGATTACGGGGTTCTGGCTGGCATCGCCAAAAGGGACGGGGGCGAAAAGGCCCTTGGCATCAAGGCTGTTGATGACCACTTTGGCGCGCAGCGCGCGCTCGACGAGGTCGTTTACCCGTTGCTCCTCGGTCAGCGTGATGAAACCGGGAGACGCCAGGACGACCGTCCTTTGGCCGGGCATCACCGAAAGCCGGCGGACCACCGCGTCGAGGCTGCGCAAGGCGTACCCCGACTCGGTCTGATAGGCGCTCAAGGCGCCGACGGCCTCCGATTCCGCAACACTGCGAGCCGCGGCGAGAGCCGCTGCTTCGTTCATGCCGCGGTTCTCGTAATGACATTGGTAGGCTTCTTCGGTGGCGATGTCCATCGCATAGGGGTCATGCTGGTGCACGATGAGATAGGCCTGATAATCAAATATCTGCGGGCAAGCTTTGTCACGCCGGGGTACGATCGACCGCGGTCTGATTTTCATCAGGGCTTCGTGGAGTTTGGCGCGGTCATCGGTGAAGTCCAGGGTGTGCTCACCCGACGAGGTAAAGATGCCCACCCGGTCGCCCGGCTGCTGAGCCGTCTCCAAGTAGTGGTCGGCCGCGGTCTGGGTGCGGGACAAATCCTCGAAGGTTATATGGACGTCGTCAAAGAAGATCGCCAGGAAGCGCTCCGGCGTCGTGGCGGCGAGCTTCTCCTCCCCTGGCATTTCGGAATCGGGAGCTTCCTCCTGCCTTCTTCCCAGGTCTTGCAGCTTTGCGGAGGGTCCTTCCACTGCGAAGTGGGAAATGGCTTGTGGCTTGCCACTGTCCAGCAGGCGGAAGTCCTCCTTCCGGAGACTGCCGATGGGCTTCCCGCGCGAGTCGCGGACTACCGCGCGCACCAAGACCAGATTCCTTTCGACCTGGACCTTGAAGGTGGAATCGCGCTCCTCGCTGGTGAGCTCCGCTTGGTTCTTTTCTTGGGCGAAGCCGGCGCGAAAGCTCCCCAGAACCCCAAAGTAGGCAGTCACCAAGCCTGCGAGGAAAATCGCCTCGAGGAGTCGAGATCGCGAATTGGCCAGAGAGGTGGTCAACACGGTGAACCGGCTGGAAGCAACTACCCTCCGTGCTCAGGCCGCTGCTTCATAGACCGGCAAGCCTCCCGGTTACTGCTTGGACCCTGTGGCGCTAGTATCCCGCCCGAGGCAGGGCTTGTCAAGGAAAGTCACATGCAGGGCGCGACTTGATTTGCCCCGCTCAATCTGCAATGCTGCAAGCCTTCAGCATTCAGCAGTCAGCTTTCAGCGAGCGTGGATGTGCTACAGCGGTCTGAAATCTTGAATCTGGAATCCCCCGGCGGAACGCTGTTGGTATGTGGCAGCCCGCTGACGACTGATAGGCGATTGTTGCTCGCTGCCGGCTGCAAGGCTGAATGCTGAAGGCCGCTGACAACTGACAACTTCTTCCCCTCCGAGGTAACCGTGGCCCACAACGACCTCCGCGAATTCATCACCCGCCTCGAACGTGAAGGCGAATTGAAACGCATCAAAACCGAAGTCGATGTCGATCTCGAAATCACCGAGATCACCGA
>CAZTHM010000232.1:0-6461 GCA_964613505.1 uncultured Acidobacteriota bacterium
AATCCACACTGCCAGCGCCGCGCCGGGACTACCCACTTCACGGGTGATCTCGGCCGGAACGATGAAGATCGCCGTCCCAATCATGATTCCGACGGCAATCGAAGAAGTCTCCCACAGGCCCAGGGCGCGTAGGAGCTGGGGCTGGTCAGAGGTGGGTGCGGTTGGAGTGTTAGCCACGGCTTCGTTTATCGGGAGGTGCGATCCGCCAGCTGACGGATCTCCCCTACTGTCACTGTCAATGCCCGCGCAACAATAAAAGATTCTCCCCACTCGGTCAACCAGGAACAACTCGCGAGGGTGGGTTATAATCCCGCGAACGCCAGGACCGGGGTGACACTTAAATGCGCTACAACAATATTCTTGAGGCGATTGGCCGCACGCCACTCGTCCGGCTGAACCGCCTTCCGCGCGGCTCGAAGGCCGCCGTGTACGCAAAGTGCGACCAGTTGAATCCCGGCGGGAGCGTCAAGGACCGCATCGGGACCGCCATGATCGACGACGCCGAGCGCCGCGGTCTGCTCAAGCCCGGCGGCACGATCGTCGAAGGCACCTCGGGCAACACCGGAATGGGGCTGGCGCTGGTGGCGGCGGTGCGCGGCTACAAGGCGGTCTTCACCATGACCGACAAGCAATCGAAGGAAAAAGTGGATTTGCTGAAGGCGCTGGGCGCGGAAGTCATCGTCTGCCCCACCGCCGTCCCGCCCGACGATCCGCGCAGTTATCACTCGGTGGCAGACAAGCTCACGCGGGAGATTCCTAATGCCTATCATCCCAATCAATACACGAATCCATCGAACCCCGACGTCCACTATCGCACCACCGGCCCGGAAATCTGGGAGGACACCGAAGGCCGGATCACACACTTCGTAGCCGGTATGGGGACCGGAGGCACCATCACCGGCGTGGGCCGATATTTCAAGGAGAAGAACCCCGCTGTCAGGGTCATCGGCGGCGACCCGGAGGGTTCGCTGCTCCACGATTTCTTCCACAAAGGTATCGTGGGCAAGGCCGAGACCTACAAAGTGGAGGGCATCGGCGAAGATTTCTTTCCCACCACGCTCGACTTCAGCATTCTCGACGACGTCATTTGCGTGAGCGACAAGGAATCGTTCCTGTGGGCGCGACGGATGGCACGAATGGAGGGGATCTTTGCGGGCGGCTCGGCAGGCACAGCGATTGCCGCGGCCATGCGCGTGCTCCCCACGCTCGCTGAAACAGATTTGATGGTCGTGTTGATCCCCGACACCGGCATGCGTTACCTGAGCAAGGTCTATAACAACGAGTGGATGAGGGATAACCGCTATCTCGAGCCACCCGTCGCGTTGACCGCCGGCGAAATCCTCCAGGCCAGAGCAGACACTGGACAGGCACGCTCGCTGGTAACCGTGGCACCGTCCGATACCATCGCCGCCGCGCTGGAGCGAATGCGTGCGCACGATTTCTCGCAACTGCCGGTGTTCGAAGGAGGAACACCGGTGGGCGCGCTCTACGAAGACGCCATCCTTACCCTGGCGCTCGAGGGCAAGGATCTGAAGAAACGCGTGGTGCGCGAAGTCATGGGCAACGCTTTTCCAGTGGTCGCCGCCTCCGCCACAATCGACCAGATCACCCATTGCATCACCCGCGACTGCCCCGCGGTGTTCGTCGAAACCGGCAGCGGAGACTACGACATCCTCACCAAGTACGATCTGCTCCAGGCCATCGCGCGGATCGTCGGGCAGCCGTAGCAACGGGATCTCCCACCCATCGGCCCTTGAACTCAGTTTTTTAGTTGGACGAACTGTGCGGTGGCCGACCAATGGGCTCAGAACCAGCGATAGGCATCCTTGCGGTGGCCGACAAACTCTATCCTAATCAAGCGGCCTTCACGGTAAAGCGAATAAACAAGACGATATTCCGTCGCGACGCGGAGACGGTAGCGATTCTCGGACCCTCTCAGCTTCTTACACCCCGCTGGGAAAGGATTCTCCGCCAACTCCGCGATCTTCCTCAGTGCGGTGACACGGATTTGTTGGGGAAGCCGGGCGACGTCCCTTTCAACTGAACTGCGATAACTAATCGCCCAGCTCATGCTTGTACTTTTTCAGGAGTCTGCTGATCGGCAAGACGGGTTCATTCTTTCGAGCATCGCAAATGAGGTTTAGCGCTTCATCTTCGCTGAGCGGGTTCTTCGCATAAGGCCTTCTTGCCCGATTGATGACCGCCCGCACACCCGGAACTTCGCCCAGTCTGGCCATCTGAGGGAAGGGGTGCAGATGTTCGTCCACGGCATGTGCGGGATTCTTGATCGTCGTTCGTTTACGCTGCGAAGTTTTCCGAGATTTCTTCACAGATCCAGTTTAGCCCGAGTATCCTGCATTCCTCAATAGAAGAATTTCCCGCCGCGCGGGTGTCCGACCTACTATGTGAGTCGTTGCGGGCGCCAAGGCCGCTCGCCAGCATCAAAATGGATGCGGGGGGTTGGTTTGACAATTCCTTCCGCCCGCTCGACAATGGTTCTCTCAGGGAGAATACAAAAGGATGAAGATCAGCCCGCAGGATGTTCTCAACGCCTTGAAGGCGGTCGAGGATCCTGACCTCCATCGCGATATCGTTTCGCTGGGATTCGTCAAGGACCTCGAGGTCAGCGAAAGCCGCGTTTCGTTCACTATCCAATTGACGACGCCGGCGTGCCCGGTGAAGGACCAGCTCGCGGCCGCGGCGCGGCAAGCCGTCACGGCGCTCGGTATCAAGGACGTCGAGGTTCGCATGACGTCGCAGGTGATGACGCCGATGCGCGAGAAAAATAAGTTGATCCCGCAAGTCAAGAACACCGTTGCGGTGGCGAGCGGCAAGGGCGGCGTGGGCAAGTCCACCGTGGCCGCGAACCTGGCCGTGGCACTGATGCGCAGCGGCGCCAAAGTCGGCTTGATGGACACCGATGTTTACGGCCCGAGCGTGCCCATGCTCATGGGCGGGAGCACCGCACCCCACGTGGTGGAAGGGAAAATCGAGCCACCGGTCGAATACGGCATCAAAATCATCTCGATGGCCTACTTCCTGCCGAAGAACGAAGCCGTCATCTGGCGGGGGCCGATGTTGCACAAGACCATTCAGCAGTTCCTCGGCGAAGTCCGCTGGGGCGAGCTTGATTACCTGCTCATGGACATGCCGCCGGGCACCGGCGATATCCAATTGAGCCTCTCTCAAACCATTCCCCTGACCGGCGCGGTGATTGTTTCGACGCCGCAGGATCTGGCGCTCACCGTTGCTTCGAAAGCCATCGCCATGTTTCAAAAGCTCAACGTGCCAATTCTCGGCATCGTCGCGAACATGAGCTACTATCTCTGCCCGCATTGTGGCCACCGCGAGGATATCTTCGGGCATGGCGGCGCGCGCGCGGCAGCCAACAAGCTTGGCTTCCCGTTCCTGGGTGAAATCCCTCTCGACGTGAACGTGCGCATCCAGAGCGACGCCGGCAAACCTGTGGCGCTCGACGACACGACTTCGTATGGAAAAGCCTTCCAGGAAGTGGCCGGAGCGGTCGCCGCGCAAATCAGCGTTGTGAATTATCAGGTGGGGCCGGAAATCACGATTGAGTAGGAAGTTGTTGGTTGTTGGTTGTTGGTTGGTGGTTGGTGGTCCGTTCCTCCGATCAAGAGGGCAAGCAACGAACGACTAACAACTCACAACTATCAGCGAGCCAAGGCGCAACAAACGCGCAAGACAGAAGGCTAAGTTGCACGTCACCCCAAGGAAAATCAAACTCGCCGCCGGCAACGACACGCTGGCGATCGAGTGGTCCGACGGGCACGTAAGCGCCTACCCGTACCGCTATCTCCGCGATAAGTGCCCGTGCGCCACCTGTACGGACACGAAGGCTCCGAAGGCGGCCGCGCCCGGGCCGTTCCCGATGTTTGGGGTGAAGCCGCTAAAGCCCGACCACGCTGAACTGGTGGGGCGCTACGCCCTGCAAATCTTTTGGAACGACAACCACTCGACGGGAATTTACTCGTTCGAGTATCTCCGCGAATGCTGTCCGTGCGGCGAATGCGCCGCCCGACGTCCAGTCGAAAAATCCGCGCCTGGCGCGGCATAGGAGGCTCGTGATGCGCACTGCTGCTGGGCTTTCTCTATTGTTAGTGCTTTTCGCTGTCTGGGGCTTGACGGCGCCGCCGGCGAGTTCGTCCGCGCGCGGTTTCCTGCTGGTGGCGAACAAGGGTGACCACACCCTTGGGATCGTCGATCCGGAAACTGGCCGCCAAATCGCCACGGTCGCCGAAAGTGGCGTTACTGGCCACGAGACCGCAGCGTCACCGGACGGGAAGACGGGCTACGTGCCGATCTACGGTAACTCGGGAGTGGGCTCGGCGGGGTCGGACGGGCGCACACTCGACGTTGTGGATCTGGCCACGCGCCGCGTTCTCACCACCATCGACTTCGGCCGCCCGACGCGGCCGCACGGTGCGGTCTTCGGGCCCAAGAATGGAATGCTCTACGTCACCACCGAACTCAGCAACAGCGTTGACGTGATCGACCCGCGAACCAACCAGATCGTCGCGCAGATTCCCACCGGCCAGCCCGAGTCGCACATGCTGGCCATCACCAGCGACGGGAAGCGCGGCTATACTTCCAACGTTCATGCCGGCACCGTGAGTGCGATTGACTTGGTCGCGCGCAAGGTGATTGCGGTCATTCCGGTTTCCGAGCACGCGCAACGAATCGCGCTGTCGGTGGACGATCGCTACGCCTTCACGGCCGACCAGACCAAGCCCCAGCTCGCCGTAATCGACACCGCAACTAACAAAGTGAAGACCTGGGTGGCGCTATCAACGCTCGCCTACGGGACAGCGCCGACGCTCGACGGCAAGTGGCTGCTGGTGACGCTACCCTCGGCAGGCCAAGTAGCCGTGGTGGATTTGGATTCGATGCAGGTGGTACGGACAGTCGATGTCCCCAAGTCCCCGCAGGAAATTCTGGTGCGGCCCGATAACCAGGTGGCCTACGTTTCCTGCCACGAAAGCCGCAAAGTGGCGGCCATCAACCTGAAGACCTGGAAGGCCGACAAGATCATTGAGGCCGGGCCGATGGCCGATGGGCTCGCATGGGCCAAAGCGGATTGAATCATCGATTCATTGGGTCATTGATTCATTTGGCCATCGAGTGATTCTCTTCTGGACCTTCGAGGGGGCTTGCTTTCCGCCCTCAGGTTTCCTGCAATGAGTCAATGGAACAATGATTCAATGAATCAATCTCGAATGATTTCGACCTGGCAATTCTTCACCAGCGACTTGAACTTCTTCGCGTCGGCGTCACTTCCCACGATAGCCGCGTAGTGCATGGGCACGGCAATTTTGGGATTGATCGCGGCGGCGGCTTCCGCGGCTTCCTCCGGCGTCATCACGTAAGTCCCCGAGACCGGCAGCAGCGCGATGTCGCATTGGATCGATTTCATCTCCGGGATAAAGTCGGCGTCGCCGGCGAAGTAGACCCGTGTTCCGTCCAACGTGAATACGAATCCCAGCCGTTTCTCGCCCTTGGGATGGAAGACCGTACCCGGCTCGCGGAATTTGTTGAGGTTGTAGGCGGGCACCGCTTCAATTTCGACTTTGCCCACCGAGTACTTGCCACCGGGGTCCAGGAACCGCGTCTCCTTGACGTTGATTCCCTTCAGGCCCTCCTTGCAGAGCGGACTTGCCACGATCGTCGTTCCGGGCGCGCACACTTTCTTCAGGTCGTCGAGACTCAAATGGTCGAAGTGCTCGTGGCTGATGAGGACGATATTCGCTTCATCGCGCTTCGTGACTCTGTAGGGATCGGTGTAAATCACCGCTGACCCCGCGATCCGAAAAGTGTCATGAGCGATCCGAGTGAATTCCAGATTTAGAAGTTTCACGGTCGTGTCTCTTTTCCGGAGAGCCTTCGATCTTCCCATGTGAACCGGCTCTCGCAACAAGTAGCGCCGGCGGTAAGAATACCACCCAGGAGCGAGAAAGCAATTCGCGTGAACGCGCGTACACCGCCTGCCACCTCGCCAACCTCGATTATGATTTGACGCGCCTGGGCGAACTGTTCGCGCGCTACTCCAATTTCTACGCCGACATCTCAGCCCGTTACGCCGAGACCGCAACGATTCCGCGCTTTGTTTCCAAGTTTTATGCCCGGCATTCGGATCGGCTCCTCTATGGAACCGATATGGGCGCCAGTCCGCAAATGTATCGCATCACCTTTCGCGTGTTGGAATCGCTGGACGAGCATTTCTACGAGATCGAGCAGTTCGGTTATCACTGGAGCATGAATGGTTTTGGCCTGCCGGATTCCGTCTTGAAGCGCGTCTACCGCGATAACGCGCTGAAGATTCTAAATTCGAGAAGGCGAAGCGGGAAGTAAGCCGCGACGATCGTTCAGAACAGAGGATGCCGGGGTAACCGGCGGAACGGTGGCGAGACCTGGTGAGCCGTGAGGGAATCGAACCCCCAACC
>CAZTHM010000233.1:0-6423 GCA_964613505.1 uncultured Acidobacteriota bacterium
CAGGCCAATGAGGAGTACGGATACGAAGACCACTACCCGCACTGGGGGCCGGCACCGCCCCTAGCATCCGCTGAAACCCTGCGTCAGATGGCGTGGGACGTCGCCATGGCAGGCGCCTACGGCACCGCCGGCGAAAGTTGCCGTCGCGGCACGAACGTCTGGCCGGATAGCGGAGGTGGCTGGATCAACGGACGCGGCGACGACACGATGGTGATGCTCAAAGGCTACGAGCACATGGTGGATTTCTTCACCAGCTTCGAATGGTGGAAGACCGAACCGCACGATGAGCTCGTGAGCAAAGGCGCCTATTGCCTTGCCAAGCCCGGCGAGATTTACGCGGTGTACTTGCCGGTCCGTCCGCTGTGCGGAAACCAGGAACATTTCGGATACCAGGAGGCCTGCGGCGACATCACGGTCAAGCTCGAGCCGGGGACTTATAACGCCAAGTGGTTCAGCGCCACGTCGGGGGAAATCGTCCCGCTGCCTCCTGTGCATGGGCCGTCGTGGAAACTCCCCCATCCTCCCGGCTGGATGGATTGGGCGCTGCTGCTCGAAAGGAAATAAGGCCAGCGTCGAAGTTTTTTGACCCAAGAGAGACGCGATGATTCCAGGAATTTACGCGGGCAGGCGTCTTGTTCAAACCTTACCGATTGATCCCCGGGTGCTTCCGGGCCGGGTACTTTTGCGCCATCGTGTACTCGACACTGCGGGTTTCGGATGGGTCTGGCTTCTTGCCGGCCTTCTTTTGTTGAGTGGAACGCATCCGTCATCGATGCAGGGATCTCCCGGGGAGATCAGCATCTCCCAGGCCGTGCAAACTGTCGAGGCCTACGATTTCGTCGAGGTCACGCTGAACGTATCGGGCCCGGATGCCAAGAACCCTTTCACCGATGCTTCGGTGGAAGGACAGTTTGGCAAAGTTGGGGAAAGCACTCGGCTGTCGGTGGACGGGTTCTGTGATTCGCCGGACGGCAGCGTGTTTCGCATCCGCTTCATGCCTTCCAGCCCGGGCGATTACGCCTACTCCGCCACCTATCGGCAAGGGAGCTTCACTAAGAGCTTGTCGGGGACCTTCAAGGCAGTGAATGGGAATCGCCGGGGGATCGTTCGAGTTGACCCGCAATATCCCTGGCATTTTATCTGGTCAGGCACGGGCGAACACTACTTCTGGAATGCGACGACGGCTTACTTTCTTATGGGTTGGCAAGACGAGAAGGTCATCACTGCGGCGATTGACCGCCTGCACAGGCTGAAGGTAAACCGCCTGCGGGTTCTGATCGCTGGTCGCTCGGACCACACCTGGAGCGAACCGGTCAACACCAGTGGGGATTGGACTTATTGCCTCAACCCTTGGCCGGCACAACGGCCGAACGATGTCTCGAACCCAGGCTTTGACTACACACGTTTCAATCTTCCGTACTGGCAGAAGTACGAGAGCATGCTGGCTTATGCGCGTGAAAGAGACATGCTCTTCTCGGTGGTCTTCGATATCGGAGACTCAAAGGTGCATCCTGCCGATGGGAGCGAGGACGAACTGCGCTACTTTCATTATGCCGTTGCCCGACTGTCGGCCTATTCGAACATAACTTGGGATTTAGGCAACGGGTCTGACTGGTACCGGAAATGGCCGGAGTGGGCCGACCAGATGGGAACGCAGGTCAAGAAATGGGATCCCTACAAGCATTTGGACTCGGTGCACACGGAAGATGTTCAGAATCAGCGTCCCGCCTCGGCTTGGTTCGATATGACCCTGGTTCAATGGTGGACGCGACCAGTCCACGATTGGATGCTGGCCCAGCGGAGGGAACAAAGTAAATTGGGCCGAATCATTCCCCAAGTGAACGAGGAATACGGGTACGAAGATCATTATCCGACGTGGAGCCCCAACTATCCGGATGGGCAGTCGGCTGATGCCAACCGCCGTGCAGCTTGGGAAATCTACATGGCGGGGTGCTACCAGACAACGGGCGAGACCGCCAAGCGGGGCACCGGGGCATGGCCCGACACCGGCGGCGGCTGGATTAATGGTCGCGGTGACGACAGCATGGTAATGCTCAGCGGCTACGCCCACCTTGTGGATTTCTTCACCAGCTTCGAATGGTGGAAAACTGACCCTCACGATGAGCTAGCGAAGATTGTGGCACGGGTTCCTGGTGTGTCAGGAGATTCGGTCCTTCCGGGCGGGGCGTACTGCCTGGCGGAAATGGGAAAGACTTACGCTGTGTACTTGCCGTTCCGGGCCTCTGTAACCGTGGACCTCGGGCCAGGATCGTATCAGGCCTCCTGGTTCAATCCGCGCAACGGGAAGTGGATTCCTATTTCGAAAGCAGAAGGACCCAAATGGACCTCGCCTCCAACGCCCGACAGCGGCGATTGGGCGCTTCTCCTGAAGCGGACTTACTAGAGGACGAGCCAGGGAGGTGGATCTCATGGTGTCGAATGCGTCAGAGGATCTGGTACACCGTTGGTATGGACGGAAAGGGGTCCTTCGTTTCGCCCTCTGTTTATGCTGGGTGTGGATTCTTGCTTCTGCTGCCCCGGCGGCGACCCCGACAGACCTAATGGAAGGGCCCATCCGGCTACATCCGGAGAACCCGCACTACTTCCTCTTCCGGGGCAAGCCGACCGTCCTCATTACGTCGGCAGAGCATTACGGCGGCGTCATCAATAAAGATTTCGACTATGTCACCTACTTCGACGCACTGAAGTCCTACGGGATGAATTACACGCGCATCTACGCGGGAGCGATGTTCGAGCCCATCGGGAAATTCATCGACGGCAATCCGTTGGGGCCCAAACCCCACGCCCTGGTGCTTCCCTGGGCGCAAACCAACGTGCCGGGCTACTTGCACGGTGGCAACAAGTTCGACCTTGATAAATGGAACCCGGCCTATTTCGAGCGGCTCAAAGACTTCATCGTTAAGGCGGGCGAGCGCGGCATCGTGGTCGAGATCTGCTTCTTCAACGCGCAATACTCCGATACGTGGCCCATCTCGCCTTTGTATTACGAGAATAACATCCAGGGTGAAGGGAAGGGCTCTTACCAAGATGCTCAGACGCTGAAGCACGCCGACGTTGTGCGCCGCGAGAGCGATTACGTCCGCAAGATCACTCAGGAAGTCAACGCGTACGACAACGTCATTCTGGAGATTTGCGACGAGGCGCCGGATATCGGCCAGCCGCCCACTCCACTCGAAGAGGCGGGCGCGTGGGTCAGCCATCTCGCGGATGTGGTTGTCGAGGCCGAGAAAAACCTGCCTAAGAAGCATCTGCTCGCTGTCCAGGTGGAAGGCCCCGTGGGAGGGCCGTTGGACCTGTCAGCAACTCCCAAGGTCACCGTGATCGTCACCCAGTACGTCTGGCAGGCGGGATTTCAAATGGGAGGCATGAGAGGTCTCGAGCTGGAATACGGGCACAACAAACCGATCGAGTTCAACGAAACCGACTGGTACCCGCTCTGGTATCGGGGCGACGCCGTTGCCGACTCGCGCGTCGAAGCCTGGGAGTTCATTGTGGGAGGGGGCGGGAGCTTCAATCACCTAAACGGACGTTACACGGCGGATAACCCTGCAGGGAAGACGCCGGATAACGCCCAGATCCTCACCGCGCTGAAGAGCCTGAAGGAATTTATTTACAGTTTCGACTTCCTCAAGATGAGTCCCGACAAGACCTTCGTCCAAAGCGGAATCCCTGCAGGAGTCTACTGCCGGGGAATCAGCGAAACCGGGAAGCAATATGCCCTGTATCACCATCACAGCGCGTACAAGGAAGACGGCACGAGCTCGTACGAGGTCATACCCGGCAGTTACAAGGAGAACCTTGAACTGACCTTGCCCGGTGGCACCTACAAGGCGGACTGGGTCGACCCAGCCTCGGGCGCCCTGCTGGGCAGCGAGACGTTCACGCACCACGGTGGCAACCGAGTTTTCGGCACCCCCACGCATGTTGTAGATATTGCGCTGCGGATCAAGCGCCCCTAAACTTCTAGGGGCATGGGTTTGGGAGCGTTCGATTGAGAAGCGCAGCGGCATTGACGCTAGTTGCCATCGCAACTGTTGCTGGCCATACTTCGGCTGGCGCCCAGAGCGCGGTCACTGAGGCCCAGAAGGCGTTCAACCGCGGCGTGGAGTTGCAGCAGAGAGGCGATCTCCAGGGGGCGCGACAGGCGTACGAAGCGGCTCTGAAGCTTGCCCCGCAACGTGTGGACGCGCTCTCGAACCTGGGGCTCGTATTTTCCCAACTGGGACAATCTGAACGCGCGATCCAGTGTCTTCAAGACGCCCTTAATCTCGACCCCAAGCAATACCCTGTGCGCTTCAATCTTGGAATTGCTCAAATGCGCGCTGGACAATATGGGCCTGCGCAAGGTGAGCTGGCGAAGGTCGTTAATGCCCAGCCGTCAAACCTTGCAGCCCGCAACCTGCTCGGCCTATGTCTGCTCAAACTGGATCGCCTCCCGGAAGGAATCGCCCAACTGGAGACCGTCCGCAGCGCAAATCCAAAGGACCGCGACCTGACTTTTACGCTGGCCTCCGCTTACATCAAGGTCAACCAACTGGATAAGGCTGAACCGATTGTTACAGCACTTAGTAACGACGACTCAGCGGAAGCGCATTTTATCGCCGGCTCGTATTCCTTGGCCAAACTCGATCATCGGCGGGCGGTTCAGGAGTTCACACTGGCGCTGGAGCGAAACGCCAAGCTCCCGGAAGTCCATGCCCAGCTTGGTTATGCCTACTTCTTCGATTTCAAGTGGGACCTCTCCGTCCAAATGTGCGAAGAGGAACTGGCTCTCTATCCGGACGACAGCAATGCGGTGAGCCTTCTCGGCTCACTCTACCGCCAGAGGGGGCGTCTGGACGAGGCGGCGGCTCTCCTCGACAAAGCGATCCGCTTGCGCCCGAACGACTACGAAATCCTGTTTCAGATCGGGCTTCTCGCGCAGGCCAGGAATGATTATGCGCAGGCCGCCACGATCCTGGAGAGGGTCACGCGGATGAAGCCGGATTTCCCTCCTGCTCACATCACGCTCGTCCGCGTGTACAGCAGACTCAAACGTTCCGAAGATGCCAAGCGCGAGCAGGTGTTCGTCGACCAGTTGAATGCCGAGAGGAAGAATCTCCCTACGGTTCGGGACAAGGCGCTCTACGACGCGTTCAAGACACCAGAGTAAAGCCGCGCCCCATTCACATTACTGGCAACAGAAAGAAGCAGACGAAACAGGAAGGAATTTTACCTGGATTCGCTGGACCCAACCAGGTCACGGCCTAAGGGCTGGGCCACGAACTGGTTGAGCAAACGCGCTTTGGCAAGCTCGTCCTCCGCGGCCGGATCACCGAGGGTCTTCAGAAGGACCCCAAGAGCGTAGTGACCTAGAACGAAATCCGGGCGCAGGCGGATGGCTGTTCGGAACGCTCCGATCGCTTCCTGGGTTCTTCCCAGTCGGCCCAGCACGATTCCCTGGTTGTATGCCGCCATAAAGAACGAGGGGTCGGCGCCCAGAGCCTTTTGAAACGCTGCCAGAGCTTCTTCGGATCGGCGTTCATTCGTGAGTTTGATTCCATCTGCGTTCAACGCATTGGCTTTGCCCGTCGCCACCCGCGACTGCTGCACCGATTCGACTTGAGCGAAGAACTGCTTTGCTTCTTCTTTCCGCCCTTGCGACTGGAGCAACAACGCCAGGTTGTAGGCCGCATCGGTGAGGCTCGGCTGCAACCGCAGACCCTCACGAAAACAAGCCTCGGCTTTAGCAGCGGCATTTTCGCGGCGATGAAGCTTCCCCAGTTCGAAGTGTGCTTCGGCTAGATTTGCACGGAGTCGGATGGCTTCATTCAAGTGCTTCGAAGCGTCCGCCAAATCATCCTTCTCGAGCGAAAGCTTTCCCAGCTCCAGATGCGCAAAGGGATCACTTGCATCGAGGTCCAGGACGGCGTTGAATTCTTGAGCGGCACGAGCATAGTCGTGCTGCTTCGAAAGAGCTAAGCCGATGCCATAGTGTGCCACACCCAGGCGCGGGTTCAACTCCAAGGCTTTGTGGAAAGATTCGATGGCCTTGGGGAAATCATTCGACTCGTACCGCGCCTTCCCCAGCAGAACGTAGAGGTCGGCATTCGCGGGGGCGATTTTGATGGCCTGCTCCAACTGTGCCGCCGCCGCGGCGCGGTCGCCTTCCTGAGCGAGGATAAAACTGAGATCGACGCGCGCATCCACGTGGTCCGGCTTCAAGCGCAAGACCTCCACAAACTGATCGACCGCTGCGGGGAAATGTTCCTTGCCCATTCTGTTCAAAGCGACCCCCAGAGCGTAGTGTGCCTCGATGAACTCAGGCTTGGAGCGAATTGCGATCTTGAAAGCCTCGGCGGCCTCGCTGATCTTCGCTTGCCGAAGTAGCGCTAACCCTGACTGGTATTGATTCTCCGCCTC
>CAZTHM010000234.1:0-6406 GCA_964613505.1 uncultured Acidobacteriota bacterium
GCATCACAATGGCGCAGGTGCCCCGCTGCGTGAAGATATTGACGCGAAACCGCGAGACGCGCGGCAGACTGTACGAGATGTCGCAGGAGCCTTCGGATCTCAGCTTCTCCATCGCCGATTTGTTGCCGCCAATCAAGTGCGACGCAATCCGAGCCGTGTCTTCGGGCGTAAGGCTTGAGAGCCCGGCGATCTTGACCGGCACGAGTTGCCCGTTCTGCTCAACCTGGGGGAATCGCCCGGGGGAGAAGATCAGATCGCTCACGTTCTTGGCGGACCGGAGCATCGCCCCGAGAATGACCGGGGTGGGGAGCATCTGCGCCGGCGCGGTGCCTGGGGCGGCCTCCGGCGTGGCCGGAGCCGGCACCACGGGGGTAGGGGTTGTCGACATGCGTTTTCTCCTGAGGTGTTCGCGCCAGAGTTCATCCGCGTTGCGTAACTAGGCCCGGCCGGGTCTCGCAGCGTGTAATGATTTTAGCCCTGGGCGGAGTGAGTACTTTACCCCAGACCTCCACGCGCTTCAACCTTCTTTCTGGGCTTTCTCGGGGGCCCCACGGGAATTTTGATAAGATAGGCGGAGATTCGCATCGAGCCGGAGCGCCCGAATGTTCTCCCGTCATGACCGGATCGTCGGCCGGCTGTATCTTGCCGCAGACACCATGCTGGCGCTGGCAAGTTTTGGGCTGGCTTACGGGGTTCGCACCCATCTGATTTCCCCGCGCCCGCTCTTTCCGCTCTCGTACTATTTCTGGATCGTGCCGGTCTGTGTGGGAACCTGGATCGGCGCGGGCCTGGTCCTGGGAATCTATCGGCAAGCCCGCGCGGAGGAACTGCGCTGGTCGTTCGTGGACCCGATCAAGGTGGGGTTCGTCGCCACCACCTTTCTCTTTGCCCTCACCTTCGCCTTCAAGCTGGAATACATCAGCCGGTTGCTTTTGGGCTTCTACGCCACAGCGGATCTGGTGCTGATGATTCTGTTCCGCCTGGTGGCGCGCCGCCTGAGCGTGGGGGGATTCCGCCACGTGCTGCTGGTGGGTGAAACGCCTGAGGCGATGGAAATCGCGCGGACACTCGAAGCCAGCGAGCATCGCGGCTTGCGATTGCTGGGATTTGCGCGGCTCGCTCCGACCCCCGCACCGGAAGCGCAGGTGACGCAGCCCGGCCTGCGACGCTCTTATCCGCTCTTCAACCTGAGCCAACTGCCGGAGCTGCTCCGCCAGCACGTGATTGATGAAGTTGTTTTCGCCGTTTCGAAGGACGAGCTGGAGAAGCTGGAAGCTACTTTCCTGATGTGCGAGGAGGAAGGCGTCAAGACGCGCCTACTGCTCAGTTTCTTCCCCCACGTCATCTCGAAGGTTTCGCTCGAACGCCTGCGCGACATGCCGCTGCTGACGTTCTCGACTACGCCAGAGGAAGAATCGCTGCTGCTCTTGAAACGCGTGGTGGACTTTGTAACGGCGCTCGTGCTCGCCGTGGTGCTCTCTCCACTCTTTCTGCTGCTGGCGCTGCTCGTCAAACTGACTTCCCAGGGGCCGACCTTTTACCGGCAGATTCGCTGCGGGCTCGGCGGGCGCAAGTTCACGCTCTACAAATTCCGCTCCATGCGCGCCGATGCCGACCTCCAGCGCGAAGAGCTCGAAGCCTTGAACGAAGCCGACGGGCCGGTGTTCAAAATCAAAGACGATCCGCGCTGCACGCCCGTCGGGCGTTTCATGCGCAGGTTCAGCCTGGACGAGCTGCCGCAGTTCGTGAACATTCTGAAAGGTGAGATGTCATTCGTCGGCCCGCGCCCGCCGCTGCCCGAAGAGGTCGAAAAATACGAGCCCTGGCAGCGCCGCCGCCTGCGCATGCAGCCCGGGCTCACCTGCCTCTGGGCGCTCGAGGGTCGCAACAAGCTCAACTTTCGCCGCTGGATGGAACTTGACCTGGAGTACATCGACAACTGGTCGCCCGCGCTCGACTTGAAGATTTTTCTCAAAACCATCCCCGTGGTTTTGCTGGGCCGGGGCGCATCGTAGGGGCAGGGCATTGACCTGGCCGGGCGGGTTTGAAACCCGCCCTTACATCTGTGCGGCATCGTAAGCGGCGAGCAGCGCCTGCTTTTCGATTTCCCAGTTCAGTTTCTCTTCGATGCGCTGGCGGCCAATTTCGCCGAGCTGGCGGCGGAGCGGCTCTGATTCGAGCAGCTTGAGGATTTGCTCGGCGAAATCCACGGGGTCGTTGGGGCGGGCGTAGAGCGCGGCTTCGCCGGCGGAGCGCCGCCCTTCGGTGAGGTCGAAGAGCACCACTGGCCGCGCGTAGGCCATGTATTCGAGAATCTTATTCATCGTCGACTTGTCGTTCATTGGATTCTTCGGATCGGGCGCGGCGCAAACGTCGGCGGTGCAAAGGTAGTCGGCGAGTTCGTCATCGGGGATACGGCCGGTGAAGGTGACGAACGCTTCGATGCCACTCGTTGCGGCCTGAGCCTTCAGCCGGGGAATTTCGGACCCTCCTCCGATGAACACGAAACTCACATCATCACGGCCGCGCTTCTTGATCATGTGTTCGGCTGATTGGAGCATCAAGTCCACACCTTCCTGCGGCCCCATCGTGCCCAGGTAAACGACGAGGAAGTTGCGGCCCTGCTTGAGCTCAGGCTGCGGCGTCCCGCACCGAATCTTCGCCAAGTCAGGGCTGCTGCGCACGATGAACACTCTGTCGGGCTGCATCTTTCCGCGCGTGAGCGCGACTTCGCGATAAGACTCATTCGTGGCGATAGAAACATCGGCCGTGCGGAACGTCAGCCGCTCGGCAAGGCATAGCAGCCAATGGAACAGTCCGCGCCGGTTGCCGAACTTCGCCTCCCACAGTTCAGGGTTCAGATCGTGATGGTCGAAGATGAAACGGACGCGAAGGAGTTTGAAGACGAGGGCGACCAGGAACATCAGGTCCGGCGGATTGCAGGCGTGCACGATGCGAAAGCGCGTCCGCGCGAAAATCCTCGCGGCGAGGAGGAATTGTGCCGCGAGCGCCCAGGTGTATTCGACCAGATAACCAAGGGGTGACGCCGCTTCCCAAAGCGCGTGCCGGTAGATCTCAATCCCTTCCAGAGTCTCGCGGCCCTTTTCAAATCCCCGGCTCTTCGGGCAGATGATGGAGACACGATACCCCGCCTCCACGAGCGCCCGCGCCTCCTGCCACACCCGCCGGTCGAAAGGAACGGGGAGGTTTTCGACGATGATGAGAACGGCGGGTTTTGTTTTGTTCGTCATCTTCGCCAATCACCCAAGAGCGGAAGTAGGAAGTAGGAAGTAGGAAGTAGGGAAGAGGAAACCGAAGAGTTGATCCTAGTTGTCATGCGCGACCTGCGTCCACGGACCGAATTAGCGCCCGAAGCATCTTTCCTAGGATTTCGGTCTTTTCAAGGATTTCTCCGACGTCCCTCTCTGTGGAAAGCCCGACACGCTGTGCCAAAAGCAGATGGGTCTCCAGTTCTTTCAGCGATCCCTGGGCAACGCGAAGGAATTGAACATACTCCCCACGGCTGTTACGGCCATGGCCTTCTGCGATGTTGGCCGGAATGGACGCGGCAGCGCGGCGAATTTGCGACGTCATCCCATACATTTCGTCCCTGGGGAAACGACGCGTCACGTGGTAACAGAGTTCCGCAAGGTCCATGGCCCGCTGCCAGACCTTCAAGTCTCTGTAGGAACGGATGTCAGTTTCACCCACGCTTCGCCTTCCCTCGCACACAAGGTGCGTTTTTCCCCCTACTTCCAACTTCCTACTTCCTACTTCCGCCCTTCTGCCGACACCACAACTCAAAATTCACCAGCGCCCACAACTGCTTCTGCCGGTCGCGAACACCGTCGAAATGTTCGCGCACGAAGCGCTCCATGGCCTGGCGGTCGAAATAGCCGCGCGCCTGGGCTTCCGGCGAGAGCACGAGGTCAGCGACCATGGACTTGAGAGATTTTCGGAACCACGAGCCAATCGGCACGGTGAATCCTACCTTGCGGCGGCGCAGCGTCTCCGGCGGGAGGTAGGGCCGGAGCGCGCGGCGCAGTAAGATCTTGGTTTTGAAGCCGCGGGTCAGCATGCGGCTCGGAATGCGTGCGGCCAGTTCGACGAGTTTGTGGTCGAGGAACGGCACGCGCTCTTCGATGCTCGCCGCCATGGTCATCTGATCGCCGCGCAGGAGGAGGTTGTCGGGCAGCCAGATTTTCAAGTCGGCGTAGAGCATGCGCTTGAGCGGCGAGCGGTCGCGGACCTTCTCCAAATACTGCTCGAAGACGCGAGCGGGATGAGCGACGTCCACCTGATCGAGGAACTCCGGCGCAAAGAGCGCCTCGCGTTCCTCGCGGGAGAACGAGGCAAACCACGTCACGGAGCGCTCCGCCTCGTCGCGGATGGAAAGCGTTTCGAGCGCGAGGCGAGTTCGCCGTTGGCGGTACGGCAACCAGCGTGCAATCGCCCGCGTTACCTCCTGCGGGAACGCCGAGACTAAACCCGCCAGGCGGTCGGCGGCATACTTGGGATAACCGGCAAAGAGTTCGTCGCCGCCTTCACCCGCAAGAACGACTTTGACGCTCTCTGAGGCGAGGCGCGACATGCGATAGAGCGCGACGTCGGTGGGCTCGGCGACGGGCTCGTCGCGAAACGCCACCAGGCGCCCCAACTCCTCGGCCAGATCCCGCGGCCCTACCAGCAATTCGTGGTGCTCGGTGGAAAATCGTTGGGCGACGCGCCGCGCGAAAGGCAATTCGCTATAGCCGCGCTCCTCGAAGCCCACGGAAAACGTGCGCAGCGGGTGCGCGCCCAGCTCCGCCATGAACGCCACGACTGCGCTCGAGTCGGTGCCGCCGCTCAGGAACACGCCCAGTGGCACATCCGCAATCAGCCGCAGACGAATGGACTCGCGCAAACGCTCGACCACGTCTTCGGCGAAGTCCTCTTCCGAGCGCAACGTGTCTTCTTCCGGCGGAACGTCCCAGTACGCCTTTGTGTGCACGCCGCGCGCGTCGGCCAGGAGGTAATGGCCGGGCAGCAGTTTTTCGACGCCACGATAAAACGTCTTCGGCGCGGGAATGTAACGGAACCCGAAAAAGTCGTAAACCGACTGCGGATCGACTTCGAGGGGCTGACAGGTCAGCTCGCGCAGAGCGCGCAGCTCGGAAGCAAATATCAGGCGTCCCAGCTCCTGGCGGTAGAACAGCGGCTTGATGCCCAGCCGATCGCGAGCGACCAGCAGGTGTTGGGCGCGGCCGTCCCACAACGCGAACGCAAACATCCCGCGCAGATATTCGAGGCAGTCGACTCCGTGTTCTTCGTAGAGGTGGACGATGGTTTCCGTGTCGCTCGCAGTTCGGAAACGGTGGCCGCGCTTCTCGAGATCGGGGCGCAGCTCGCGATAGTTGTAGATCTCACCGTTGAAGGTGATCCAGATGGATTCGTCTTCGTTAGAGATGGGCTGGTGGCCACCCGGCAGGTCGATGATGCTCAGGCGGCGATTGCCGAGCCCTACTGCGCCGTCAACAAAAAAGCCTTCGTCATCAGGGCCGCGATGTACCATCGCGTCCGTGGCCCGCTGGAGCGCCTTGCGGTCAGCGGGAGCGTCCGATCCGAAATTGTAGATTCCGCAAATTCCGCACATGGGAGAACAAGTCAGAAGTTGAGAGTTGAGAGTCAAAAGTAAAATGCCAAGAACGACCATTCTGGTTCACTTTTGACTCTCAACTTTCAACTCTTAACTCTCGACCTTCAACTGTCAACCGGTATTGAGAATCCGTATCCACACGACGGGTACAACAAATGAAACAGTGTCATCGCGAGCGGCCGGGGATACGAGCGCGAGTCGCGCAAAAGGCCGTAATCACCAGTCGAGTAGGCGAAGCTGCCGTCAGGTTTCTGCCGCTCCAGGACGCGGGCATAGCAGCGGTCGCTCAAGTCGCGCGAAGGGACCAAACCCAGTTCGTCGGCTTCTCTCAAAGCTGCGGCTAGGACGGCCGTGTAGTAATCCACTTCCGGCTTGGCGCGCGAGCAACCGGCGCGGCTGGCGCCGCTGGGCGTGACGCCCTGAGCCAGAAATCGTGCCAGAGGCGGAAGGATGTCGTCCGCTTTCGTTCCTGGCTTGAGTCCTGCGCACCACGCCAGCTTGAGAAATTGAAAAGCGTTGTACTGATAGCAGAGATAGTGTTTTCGGCCGCGCTCGTAGGGACTTTCAATCACATACGGAAGTTCGCCGGAAGGAAGCTGGACGGCAGCGACGAAGTCCAGAAGACTGCCCAGGTGCTCGAGGAATCGTTCATCGCCCGTGGCTTTCCATAACCGCAGAAAGAGCCACGCCGCTTCCACGGAGTTGTTGGGAACGTCCCCGCGCGGCCGGTCGAAATAGTTGATGGCCTTGCCCTCCGGCTGCACCTGAAAC
>CAZTHM010000235.1:0-6391 GCA_964613505.1 uncultured Acidobacteriota bacterium
GCTCGAGCCGGCGTAATTAGTGTTCTCAAATTCCACCCCGGACGCGGCGCTCGTAAAATCGCGCGGATTCCATTGGGCGGCGGCGATGAACTCTTCGAATGATTGCGTCGAGTGCGCCGTGCTCTCGACCAGGCGGATGTGCCGCGCGCCGGCCTGGCCCAGCAGGCTGACGGTCGCGCCGACCACGTCGGGATGAACCCAGGTGGTCATGCCCATGGGCATTCCCTTGACGGGCTCGGTGGGGCTGCCCGTCAGATTGAGCTTGATGGCGACGGTCTTTCCTTTGACCAGCCGTTCGAGTCCGCCGAGCTGGTCGAACATCGTGGCCAGCGTCGAACGCACTTCCGGGCCGTAGGCGGAGAGCTTTGCCACCGCCACCGGCGCCGCCGGCGCTGTGCTTACGCTATGAAGGTGCGCCGGCGCAATGGCACAACCGGCCACAGCCGTGCCGATACCCTGTATAAACTCACGCCGATTGATGGGTCCTCTCATCACACACCTCCGTCACGCCAGTTTCAACCTGGGTCCCCAGGCCCCGATGGTAAGCGAAACGTCGTCGAACCGCAACCGCAAGTAGGCATCAGCTTTCAGCCGTCAGCTATCAGCCGAGTCATGCCGTCGCAAGGCTGTGGAGTGAGAGGCAATCACCATCCCCGGCCTGCCGGTGGGAACTACTTGGTCAGCCGCTCGATATCGGCGGGCACGGACTTGAGCGTTGGGTTGAGCCAGAGCGCGTGGCGATAGGCCTCGAGCGCGGGCGAGCGATAACCCATCTGGTCCTGAATGCGTGCCTTGAGGACTTCGAGGTGTGAATCGGCGCAGGTCCGCTCGGCCCGAAGCGCTTCGGCGAGCGCTTCGGGATACTGCCCTTGGGCGTAGAGGGCGCGCGCCAGGCCGTAGTGCAATCGGCCATCGTCAGGCGCGCGCGCCAGACCCGCTCGAAAGTATTGCTCCGCTCGCGCGCTTCCGCCGCGACGCTCCTCGTCCAATCCCAGCGCGAGAGAATGCTCGGCCAGCGCGCGCCGCACGATTCCAGACGCAAGGAGAACGGCGGCGCTGAGCACGAGCACACTCAGGAGGCTGCGAAAGACAACGTTCGACTTCCTACCAGCCTTCGTCGCTGTCTCATTGGGATCGCCGCCCTTCAGCATTTGGGGAACAGCCAGCAGAGTGAAAAGCAGAATCAGCGTGGGGGGCACTGCGAACTGAAAATTGAAGAGCGAGTTCACAAGAATCGCTGTCACTCCTCCCGCGCTCGCCGCCAGCCACAGACGCTCGGATCGCGAGGCTCGCGGCAGGAGCATTCGCAGCTCTCGTCCGTAGGCCCACAGCAGCCATCCCAACGCGACGAGCCCCAGAGCCCCGGCTTCAAGCAAAATCTGCAGCGGGTCGTTGTGAAGCTGGCGCGTGTGCGTCCAGTAGCGAATGTATTCGGGATGCAGATTTAGGAATTGCGCCTGAAGATCGGGGAACCGAAATTGGAAAATCCCCCAGCCGCTCCCGAGCAGTGGATGCTCCGTAAACATCGGCCAACTGGCGCGCCACAAAAACGAACGTCCCTCAATGTGCGCCAGCAAGGCACGCCCCTGCTCGACGAAGTCCGGCAAAAGTATGAGCAATGCCAGAGGGAGCGTGCATCCGGTCGGGATTCCGCCATTGGGCGGGCTCTTGAGCTCCGCAGCCGCTTCTCCTTTTCTCGCCCAGAAGCCCCTCGCCACGAGCAACCCCGCCGCCAGCCCCAGCCATGCTCCGCGCGACCGCGTGCCGATGATCGCCGCAAAGATCGCAACCACTGAAGCGACACCTGGAACTTTCGCCCAGCGACTCTCCACGCCGGCAGTGAGGGCAAAAGCCAGAAATATCGCTCCGATCAGGTAACCCGCAACCAAGTTGGGATTCCCAAAAGTCGAATAGAGGCGCATGGCGGCGCGCATCCTCCCCCACTCAACTTGATAGCCTCCGAAAAGCAGCGGGTCGTGACCCGCCCATTGCAGCAGGGCGATGGCCGCGACCGCAGTTCCGGCGATGGCCACCGGCATTGCGAGCCAGCGTATTCTCGCCACTCCCCCAGCCCGGGAAATCAGGACCACGAGCCAAAGGGGACCGCAGAGGAAGTATTCCGCTTCAACCAAACTGAAGGGGGGCAACGGACCGGCGAGGCACGAAAGCAGAACCGCCAGCGTCAGGAGCGCGAGCGGCGCGGCCAGGGGCGAGCCCGTGGGCCAGCGACGCCGACGCCACACAAGGCCAAGCACAAGCCCGACTCCTCCGATGAGCACGGTTCCTTCGGTCAGAATCAGCTTGAGGTAGGTGAATTGGTCGGAGAAGCCGCGGTAGAAGACGAGCGGGGTGATCAAAAGAAGGCCCAGCTCGAGCAGCCCGAAGGCCGCCTGGCTGGGTGCGCTTGCGCGCGACGATTCCATGCAGGGATTCTACACCCGGCGCCAGGGTTCACTTCTTCAGCTTCCGCTTGATCTGCTCGTCGAGGGGGTCGTCCTCGTTGTGGCCGCCGGAGGCCATGAAGTTGTAGATCTTTCCGTTGGTCAGGACGATGCGGAAAGCCCCCATGGGATTGCCCATCATCAAGACCGGCTCGACCGCCTTCACAGCGGAAGCCCGCTGATCCAGGATGGCTTTTCCCTTGTCGGAATATTTCACCGAGTCCGAAGATACATAGAGCTTGCATTCGTCTTGCGACCCTTTTTGCATCGCCTCGCTATACTTCATCATGATTTCCATGGGCGCCAACTCGCCTTCGGCCAGAAAGCACGCCTTATACGCCTTCGCGAGATTTGATGACTCGGAAATAGCGAAGCTGGCGCCGGTGACTTGAACGACCATCGGAGATCCTTGCACCGCCGGACCAGTCTCGGCGGTGGGCGGCGCGGGAGGAACTTCCAGGGCGATGATGCATGTCGTTTCTTCGGCCGTGGGTTGGATCTTAAGGTGGAAAGTCGCCCTCTCCGCACCCTCCACACGAAAGTCCTTGGGTTTGATGTTCTGGCCTCCACATTCCAATCGCATTTTCATATTCGACGCAAAATTCTTTCCGGCAAAGACCACGTCGCCTTCCCACCCTGGCGGCACGGAACTGGGCGTGATGGCCGTAACCTCCGGCGCCGGCCCCTGCGGCTGCTTGGCTTGAGCAGTCGGTTTCGGCTCCTGCTTCCCGATCTTGGGGACCTTCGGAAGCTTGGGCAGCCCGAATTGCGCCATCGCCGCGGGTGCCTGCGTGGCCAACATCCCCAGGACCGTCAACAACACTCCCCGCCGGAGACCGGAACCTAAAACCATCAATGCACTCGACATGCTCCCCCCTTCAGGACGTTGCCTGTTCAGATCTGTGGATTTAAGATAAAAGCGGACTCCACTACCGGATAGGAGAATACTTCGACGCAAACGCCTTCTGCAAGTAACAAAATGACTAACGCAGGGTTGGACCAAACTTACTTGACTGAGCTTCGCGGCCCAGTGGCGCGCGGGTGCAGAGGCGAGCGAGGAGATCCCCGCCACGCATTTACTTCATGACCTTGCGCAGGGCGTCGATGATGGATTGGCTGTCGGCGGGGCGCAGCGATGCGGCGATAAAATTGTACGTCTGCCCGGAATTCAGAATGACGTGGAACGTGCCGGTGTTCACTCCGAGGAATGTGTTTGCCGCAACTTCTTGGATGTCGGCCGTGGCGACGGCGAAAACCTCTTTCCCGGATTCCTCATAACGGAGTTTGCTGGCAGAAAGTGTCAGCGTCCCTTTGGGCCGGTTGCCCTTCTGGAGTATCCCGGCAACATCGGCCAGACTGATAACCTCGAATTGCGCGGATTCGGCGGCGCCTTTTTCCTCCGTTTTCGCCGCGGGTGCTGACGCGGTCGACGGCGTGGCAGGCGTGCTGACGGCAGCTGGGGCCGATCCAGCAGCGGAAGTGGTGGTGGGCGCCTCGTCTGTCACCACAAAAGCAGCCTCGGTTTCGTTGTCATCGGGGTTCACCACAAACAGGCCGCTCGAACCCGTCGCCGCGTCATCGGCAATCTGGATGCGCGCCGTCAACTCGGACTCCTTCGCAACTTGCGTGTCTAAAACCCGAATGCCGGGATTCGAGAACGCGACCTTCGCTCCTTTGGCAAAGTTCTTACCGCGGATCTTGAGTTCGAGCCGGCTTCCTTTTCCGGCGCGTGGCGGGTCCACGCTGGTCACTTCCGGGACGGACGCGGCGGGCTGGGCCACGGCCGCAGTCGGGGCAAGCGAAGAAACTTGCGCCGGTGGTGGTGCAGGTGCCGCAGCAGATGCCGCAGGCGGGGCCACAGCCGGCGCGCTTCCGCCGATGATAGTGAACGGCGCCTCAGCGACGGTGCTTGCTGGATTGCTCACAAACAGACTGATGGTGCCGGCCTCCGCTTTCTTCCCTACCGCCACTCGGGATTCGAGCTGCGTCGCGCTCGCGCGCTTCGTCGTGATGGCGTGCACGCCAGGAGTGGAAAACGAAACATACGCCCCCGCAGAGAAGTTCTTCCCTTCGATGATCACCGTTACTTCGTCGCCCGCCCCCGCCTGACTGGGTTTGACCTGGCGAATCTCCGGTGTCGCCTCGGGCGAGACATCGGTTTCAGTTTGTGGCGCGGCGGCACAGAGCACAGCCGGAAGCACCAACAGGAGAGCGCCGATCAGCGCGGAATTGCTGGCGGCGCCTTCCCAGCCTTCGATACGGTGCTCGCGTGGTTTCATGGAGAGACCATGACCCGGAGGGCTCGGTCGGATCAGGACGAATGTTAGGCGCCCCGTGGCGCGAAAGTCAAGCAAGGCAGACTCGTGCCCGGCTCGGAGATCGCGCGGTGAAGATTGAGAAGACCCAACCGGGCGGGGCGGATTCCGCCCGGTGCTATAGGTGGTAGCGAGCTCAGGCTTTCGGTTTTTCTGATTTGATAATCCCAGAGCCTTCCCTGATGGTGAGGAACTGGTTGACTTCGACGTTGGTGAACTTCTCGATCTGAGGAACTTCCGCTGGCTTGCCGTTCCTGGATTCCACCACCAGCGTGGGCCACGTCACTTCGATCAAGTCGATGACCTTGGCCTGGCCCACACCGAAGTGCAGCCGCAGGGCGCTCTGCGACATAACGCTGGTTCCGCTGTGCACTTCGTCCATTTGCGCATGTTTTCCGGTCACCACGCGCACCCGCGCGCCCAGGGCCGTGCGGTTGCACTTGGTCCCGACGAGCTTGATCGCGACCCAGTTGTTTTTGTTGCCGCCGTCGTTGCGCAGGAGCGACGGCGGATCGTTCATGTTCAGCACGAGAACGTCGAGATCCCCGTCGTTGTCGTAATCGCCGAAGGCGCAACCCCGGCTCGACATCTTTTGCGTGATTCCGGGACCCATCTGCGCAGAAACATCCTTGAACTTTCCATTGCCCATGTTCCGGTAGACGATGCGCGGCGACTTAAACTGCGCGTCCAGGTTATACGTTTCGATTTCCGGGTAAACGTGCCCGGTGACGTGGAGGATGTCGGGCCAGCCGTCGTTATCGTAATCCACGAAACCCGCGCCCCAGTTGACGTACTGGGTGTTGACGCCAACCCCGGAGACGAAGGTCACGTCGGTAAAGGTCCCGTCGCCGTTGTTGTGGTAAAGGTCGCAGGTGTCATCCTGGAAGTTGGTCTTGAAGATGTCGAACCAGCCGTCGCCGTCGTAGTCGGCGACGCCGACTCCCATGCCCGCCTGCTCCTGTCCATCTTCGTTGTAGGCGCAGCCGGACATCACGGCGACATCCTCGAACGTCCCGTCGTGATTATTCTTAAAGAGAATACTGGGCTCGGAATCCACCGCCACGTATATATCCGGCCAGTGGTCATTATCAAAATCATAAGCGACGGCGGTGATCGAATAGCGCGGCCCGGGTTTCAGCACACCCGCTTTCTCCGAGACGTCGGTGAAAGTCCCATCGCCGTTGTTATGGTAGAGAATATTCAGGCCCCCGGGCAGTCCGCGCGGGCCGCACATCACCGGAATGCCCTTCCACTGGCAGTAGCCCGTCTGGCCCGGAACGGGGACCTTGCTGATGTCGAGCTCGATATAGTTGCAGACGAAAAGGTCCAGGTTTCCGTCGCGGTCGTAATCGACCCAGGTGCAGCCCGAACCCCACCGCACCCGCTCTTCGTAGAGGCCGGCTTTCTTCGTCACATCGGTAAAGGTGCCGTCGCCATTGTTGTGCCAAAGAACGTTGTGCCCCCAGTAGCCGCAGTACAGGTCGTCCCAGCCGTTGTTGTCGTAGTCGCCCACGCACACCCCGGTCTGCCAGCCGGTGCGCGCCAGGCCGGATTTCTCTGTGACGTCGGTGAACGTGCCGTCGCGATTGTTCCGGTAGAGGTGGCAGGTGGGCGGCTTTCCGTCCGGGTAAGGCT
>CAZTHM010000236.1:0-6345 GCA_964613505.1 uncultured Acidobacteriota bacterium
TTGATCGCCATCGCGGGGCAGATCGGCGACCTCGCCGAGTCGGCCATGAAGCGCGGCGCCGGAATGAAAGACTCGGGCTCGATCCTTCCTGGCCACGGCGGCCTGCTGGATCGGATTGACGCTTTGATGTTTGGCGCGCCGACACTGTGGTTGGTGCTCATGCTCAAGAGTTGGCCTCTATGAAAGGACTCTGCATCCTGGGATCGACGGGTTCGGTGGGCCGGAACGCGCTCCGGGTCGTGAAAAACCATCCCGGGAGGTTCCGAGTTGTTTCCCTCGCGGCGGGCAAGAACCTCGACCTCCTGGCCGAGCAAGTCGCGGAGTTCAATCCTCAACTCGTTTCTGTCGGCGCCTCCGAAAGTCTGGAGCCCCTCCGGCAGCGCCTCCGCAGCCGAGGCTATCACCCTCCGCTCAAGATGGTGGCGGAAACCGATGGGCAAGTCGAGGCGGCGACGCTTCCCGAAGTCGATCTCGTCGTCTCTGCCGCGCACGGCGTGACGGGCCTGCGGGCGACCTACGAGGCCGTCTGTGCGGGCAAACACATCGGCCTCGCCAACAAGGAAACACTCGTCGTGGCGGGTGAAATCGTCATGCGCGCCGCCCGCGAAAAGGCCGTCGAAGTCCTTCCGATCGATAGCGAGCACAGCGCCGTCCATCAATGCCTGCGGTCCGGCCATCGCTCCGAAGTCCGACGCCTCATCCTCACGGGTTCGGGCGGGCCGTTCCGAAAGACCCCGGCCCAGGACCTGGACGCCGTGACGCCCGAGCGGGCTTTGGCCCATCCCATCTGGAAGATGGGCTCGCGGATTACCATTGACTCCTCGACGTTGATGAACAAGGGCCTGGAAATCATCGAGGCCCACTGGCTTTTCGGCCTCCCGCCGGCCCAGATTGAGGTGCTCATTCACCCCGAGTCGATCATCCATTCCATGATAGAATTTGAAGATGGCAGTGTTTTGGCCCAGCTTTCCGTGGCGGATATGCGCTTGCCCATCCAATACGCCCTCACCTATCCGGAGCGGGTTGCGATGAGCGAGGAATCCCTCAAGCTGGATCTGCTGTCAGTGGGCGGCCTGCATTTTGAGAAACCCGATACCGAGCGTTTTCCCTGCCTCGATCTGGCACGGACGGCGCTGGGCCAGGGCGGGGCCATGCCCTGCGCGTTGAACGCCGCGGATGAAATCGCCGTGGAGGCGTTTCTGGCGGGAAGGCTGCGTTTCCCCGGTATCCCGCGCGTGATTGAGGAAGTGATGAAGCAGACGCCGCGCGTTCAATTGAACTCCATCGACGACGTGCTGGCTTGCGACGCGGAAGCCCGCCAGCGCGCCCTGGAGCAAGTCGCGCGCTTGTGAGATTGAGGAATAGGTACTAGAAATGTTCGGGAATTTCCTGACCAACGTCGCGGTCGTCATTGTTGTCCTCGGCTTCATGATTTTCATTCACGAACTGGGACACTTCCTCGCCGCCAAATCGTTTGGCGTCCGCGTGCTGGTATTCTCGTTGGGCTTTGGCAAACGGCTCTTCGGCTTCAAGCGGGGCGACACTGACTATCGCCTCTGCGCACTGCCTTTCGGCGGCTACGTCAAGATGGCGGGCGACGAGCCTTCGGCCGTCCGCCAGGGAGAGCCCGGAGAGTTTCTGGCGCGCCCGCGCTGGCAGCGATTTGTCGTGGTCATCATGGGCCCGGCGATGAACGTCTTCCTGGCCTTCGCCCTGCTGACCGGCTTGTATCGTTTCCATTTCCAGAAGCCCGCCTACCAGGAACAGCCGGCGCGCGTGGGCGACGTCGAGCCGGATTCACCCGCCGCCCGCACCGGCATCCAGGCCGGCGACCTCATCGTGGGGTTGGACGGCATCCGCGACCCCAGGTGGGAAGACGTCGAGGTGAAGACCCTCACCACGGTGGACGAGGCAATCCCCGTCGAGATCCTGCGCGACGGCCAGAAGCTCAACCTCAGCCTGAAGCCGGAAGCCCGGGGACCCAACCGGATCGGCGATGCGGGCTGGTATCCCTATGTGCCCGGCACGATCGACGCCGTCGAGCCTGGATTGCCCGCCAGTCAGGTTGGGATGAAAGTGGGAGACCAGATCCTCGGCGTCGATGGCCGAAGGGCTTACTTCTGGCCGCGCGTCGCTTACCTGCTGCAGACGGGAAAGGGCAAAGAAGTGGAGATTGCCGTGCTGCGCGCAGGCACGGAAATGGCCTTTCGCATCAGGCCGGTGCTCACGGAAGTGCGCGGTGAAAAACTCTGGCGCATCGGCGTGGCGTTCCGCAGCAACATGGTCGTTCGAGAGCTTCCCTGGGGAGAGGCCCTCTCAGCTTCGGTGCGGGACAATCTGAGGAATTCTCTGGCCACCTTCGATGTGCTCGGCAAAATCCTGACGCGGCGGATGTCCACGCGTTCGCTCTCCGGGCCTATCGGCATCGCGCAACTTTCCGGTGAAGCCTACCGGGCGGGCATCCCCGAGCTTTTGATGTTTGTCTGCTTCATCAGCCTGCAACTGGGGATCTTCAACTTGCTGCCCATCCCGGTGCTGGATGGCGGGGTGATTCTGCTCCTGGCGGTCGAGAGTTTGATTCGCCGCGACCTAAGCTTGGAGGTCAAGGAGCGATTCGCGCAGGTCGGAATCGTCTTCCTGCTGCTGTTGGCAGTGTTCGTGATGTACAACGATATTCTCAAGACGTTCCGGCCCTACTGAGAGATTGAATCAGTGAACCATTGAATCAGTGAATCATTGGAGCGACACACCAAGTGGCGTTGCCGGCGGCCTTCTGCAATGACTCAGTGACTCACTGATTCAGTGATTCAGTCTTCGAGGTTTTGATAGTGAATTTCAGCGACACCGAACATTTCCCCCAACGCCGCAAGACACGTCCCGTCAAGGTCGGGCGGCTGACGATTGGCGGCGACGCCGCCATCGTGGTGCAGTCGATGACCAAGACGGATACGCGCGACGTCGCGAAGACCGTCGAGCAGATCCAGCAGATGGAAGCGGCGGGATGCGAGATCGTGCGGCTGGCCGTCCCCGACATCGAAGCCGCCCAGGCGCTTCCCGAAATCCGCAAGCGCTGCCCTGATTCCATCCTCGTTTCGGACATTCATTTTCAATACAAGTTCGCGCTCATGGCGCTGGACGCGGGCATCGATAAGCTGCGCATCAATCCCGGCAACATTGGGGACGCTGAGAAAGTTCGCACCGTGGTCCGCCGCGCCCAGGACCAGCGCGTGCCGATCCGCATCGGCGTCAACGCCGGATCGCTGGAGCGGCGCCTGCTCGAGAAATACGGTTACCCAACCCCGGAAGCGATGGCCGAAAGCGCCCTCTACCACATCCAGATTCTTGAGGAACTGGGATTTGGCGACACGATTGTTTCCCTCAAGGCTTCCAACGTGAAGCTCACCGTGGCCGCCTACCGCCTGCTCGCCAAGCAGGTAGACTATCCTTTCCATCTCGGCATCACGGAAGCGGGCACGCAGTTCTCGGGCACCGTGAAGTCCTGCGTGGGTATGGGGATGCTGCTTGCCGAGGGAATCGGCGACACGATTCGCGTCTCACTCGCGACCGACCCCGTCGAGGAAATCCGCGTCGCCTACGAGATGCTCAAGGCGCTCGAACTGCGCAGCCGCGGCCCCGTCGTCATCGCTTGCCCGACCTGCGGGCGCCTGGAAGTTGACCTCTTCAAGATCGCGGGAGAGATCGAACAGGCGACCGCGCACATCAAGATGCCTATCAGTCTGGCGGTGATGGGATGCGCGGTGAACGGCCCGGGAGAAGCCCGCGAAGCCGACCTGGGTGTTGCCGCCGGCCGCGGCAACGGCATGATCTATCGCGAAGGGAAAGCCATCCGCCGCGTCACCGAAGAAGAGATCGTTCCCGCCCTGCTCGAGGAAATCAACCGCTTCATCGCCGACAGAACTGCGGGCGTCAACACCGCCCCGCCGGAAATCGTGACCGAAGCAGCGCCCGCCGGGGCGAGCGCCCTGCCCATCATCAAATAAGCATCAACTTGGTTCCGCGCGATTCAAGTCGCCGAGCGGCGGCTGGGTTCAGGTTTCTGAGCGCGACGCTGATCAATGCTCCGCAGCAAGCGGAAGAACTTGATCGAGCGGCGGGCGTCTTCCTGGATCTGCTCTTTCAGAATGGCGGGATTCTGGAATTTCATCTCGTCGCGCAGGCGGTAGAGAAACTCGATTTCCATATCGGAGCTCGACACCTCGCCGGAATAGTTCAGCAAAAAGGTCTCGACGGTCAGCCGGTGGTCGCCGAACGTCGGTTTGTGCCCCACGTTGGTGACCGAATCGTGGAGCGCATCGCCCAGCCGCGTGCGCGTGACGTACACGCCGATCTTGGGAAGCTGTTCTTCGACCGGAGCCAGGTTCAGGGTCGGCACGGTATGCCGGCGCCCGACGCCCAGGCCGGCCACGATCGGTCCATAGACGGAGAAGGGCCGCCCCAGCAGCCTCCCGGCGAGCTCCACCCGCCCCACCGAGAGCAGCTCGCGAATTCGCGTGCTAGAGACCCGCTCGCCCCGCACTTCGAGCGTGGGCAGCACGTTGAGGTGAAAACCTTCCTGGCGCGCGAACTCCGCGAGGATTTCCACGTCGCCCGACTGGCGGTAGCCAAATCGGAAGGTCGGCCCCACGTGCACGGAGGAAGCGCGCAAGCTTCCCACTAGAATCTGCCGCACAAATTCCAGCGGCGAGAGGTGAGCAAGTTCCTTGGTGAAGGGAAGGACTACGAGGAGTTCGATGCCCAGACCTTCAATCAGCCGCGTCTTCCGCTCCAGCGGCGTGAGCAGCTTGGGCGCGTGCTCGGGCGCGAGCAGCTTGATGGGGTGCGGCTGGAAGGTGAGGGCGACCGGCGTGGCGCCCGATCCGCGGGCCGTCTCCACAACCTTGCGGAGCAGCTTCTGGTGGGCAAGGTGAACCCCGTCGAAGTTGCCGACAGTGACCACACTCGCGCGGTGTGATTTGTCGAGTTGGCGAAGATCGTGGATCACGCGCATAAAGAGAAATCAAAAGTCAAAGGTCAAAAGTCAAAAGGCAAAACTAAGAAACCAGAATCAGAAATTGAGGAGAAGGCATTCAATCCTAAATCCAAAATCCAAAATCATCCTCCCTCACAGCTCCACTCGCTGCCCGTCGTACGCCAGCCGCACGTGCGGCGGCAGCAGCGCGTTCGTCTCCGCGTGGCCCAATTCATGCGCGATGTGAGTGAACAGCGCCTGTCGCGGCTTCAGCCGCTCCACCAGCGCCAGGGATTGCTCGAGGTTGGAATGCGTGGGGTGCGGCTTGTGGCGCAGGGCGTCGAGGATGAGCACGTCCAGGCCTTCGAGCAGCGGGAGCGACGTTTCGGGAATCGTGCTGAAGTCCGTAACATACGCCGCCGGCCCGAAGCGAAAACCCAGCACCGGCAAATCACCGTGCAGCACGGGAACGGGAATCATTCTTATTCCCCAGAGTTCGAAGGGGCCCTCGATCAGGTGTGGGTCGAGTTTCCCCACGCCCCCGTACTTGTAGGTCTCGTTGAAGATGTAAGAGAAAACCTTCCGCAGCGTTTCCATCGAGCGCTGGTCCGCCCAGAGGGGGAGCGGGATCTGCTCGCGAAAATAGAAGACCCGAGTGTCGTCCAGTCCCAGCACGTGGTCGGCGTGGCCGTGAGTGAAGACGACGGCGTCCAAGCGGTCCATCTTCTCGCGCAGCGCCTGCTGGCGAAAATCCGGCGTCGTGTCAATCAGCACTACGCGGCCGTCGAATTCGACGAGCAGGGAAGGCCGCGTCCGCTGGTCGCGCGGGTCGGTTGACGTGCACACCTTACAGCGGCAGGTGATGGTGGGCACGCCCGTCGAGGTTCCGGTTCCCAGAAAAGTCAATCTCATCGCGGTCTTGGGCTGACGCGCTTCTCGATCTCAACGAACGTCAGGCGGAGTTCGTAGAGGACGTCCTCGAGAAGTTTCGCCTCGCTTGAGGTCAGGTTGCCGCGGGTTTTCTCCTGAAGGACTTCCAGCAAGTCAATCGTTCGGCGTGCGTTGACCAGGTCGACGGGAATGCGTTCGCCTCCTGGTCCCGGGAGCAGTCCCAACTGGAACATCGCCGTCGTACTCAGATAGGAAACGAGGGTCTCAAAGCTCGTGGGGCCTTCCTCGGAATCGTAGGGAAGCTCCGCCTCGGCCTCTGCGAAGCTTTCGGGCGGCATCTCGATTCGGGGGGCGGGCTTCTCCTCAGCCGCGGGCGAATCATCGCGCCGCGTCCCCTCGGCGTCAAACGTTCGGCGGTCAACCACCTTGAAGCCGGATGGGTCTTCCTTGTCTTCAGGCATCAGAACCCTCGCGCGACGGGAGTC
>CAZTHM010000237.1:0-1145 GCA_964613505.1 uncultured Acidobacteriota bacterium
CACAGCACGGGCAGACGACTTCGAACGTGGATTTGTGGTCGCGGCTCATTTTCTAACCTCATGCTACGCGCCTCGGTCGATTGAGTCAAATCGCCAACGGTTGGCGATGGAAGCTAAGCCCGCAGTTGGTTGGAACCCGATGGATTCAAACTCCAACCTCCGGAGGCCCCTTGACACTCGGACAGGATGCGAGTACATTTAAGTGGACATTCGTATGGACATTCTATTGATTTATTCATGATACAGAAGGATTTACACTGGACATAAATGAGGACATACGAGAAGACTCACCCTTGGCTTAAATTCTCAATTGATCTCCGGCAAGCTTCCGCGAAGCTATGGCTTTTGCTGGGGGAAGCCCAATCGAAGTGCGAACACATCGCGGGTGTCCCCCTGAAGCCGGAAACGGCGCGCCTGCTCCATCAGCTCTACTTGGCGAAGGGCGCCTCAGCGACGACGGCGATCGAGGGCAACACTCTTTCGGAAGAAGAAGTTCTGCAGCATCTTCAAGGCAGGCTGGAAGTCCCGCCGTCTCGCGAGTATCTGAAACAAGAGGTCGAAAACATCATCGCGGGCTGCAACCGTATTCTGGCAGAAGTGGACGCGGGCAAAAAGGTTGTGGTCGACGCACAGCGAGTCCAGGATCTGAACCGGACCGTCCTCGATAAGCTCGCGTTGGAAAAGGGGGGGCTGGCGGGAGAAGTCCGAAAGCACATGGTGGGCGTCCGGCGGTACCGAGGAGCGCCGGTTGAAGACTGCCCGCACCTTCTCAATCGCCTTTGTGATTGGCTGAACGGAGAGCAATTCGTCCCCCCATCAGGCATGGAGATTGTGTACTCCATTCTGAAGGCGGAGCTGGCTCATCTCTATCTGGCTTGGATTCACCCTTTCGGTGACGGGAATGGACGGACGGCACGCCTCTCGGAATTCCAGATTCTCATCTCCACGGGAGTTCCCGCACCGGCCGCGCATCTGCTGAGCAACCACTATAACCAGACTCGGACCGAGTATTACCGGCAACTGGACCAAGCCAGCCAGTCAGGTGGAGACGCCCTTCCATTCATCATGTACGCCGTTCAAGGTTTTGTCGACGGCCTTCGCTCGCAGCTAAATGTAATTCGGGTACAGCAATGGGAGGTAGCCTG
>CAZTHM010000237.1:1159-6344 GCA_964613505.1 uncultured Acidobacteriota bacterium
CCATGAAGCTTTTCGAGACCGGAGCGGGCCCAGCGACGTCAGACGAAGGCATTTGGTTTTGGATCTCTCTGCCCAACCTCAGCCCCTTCCCATTTTGAAGCTGTCCCAGGTGAGCGCACGAATCGCGGCAGCGTACGCAAACAAAACTCCTAAGACGCTCTCTCGGGACGTAAATGATCTGCTCCGGAGGAACCTGCTGCGGAAAGAGAGCAACGGCTTTCGTGCCAACAAAGAGCTAATACTGGCCTTCCTACCACCTCGATCCAGAACCTAGCGTGATTCGAAGGCAAGGAACATCGGCAAGCCTTGCGGCAGAGAAGAATGCTGCTTATACTGGACAGCACCTTTAGTACAACAGGAGGACTTATGGGAACGATTTCTCGTCGGGAAGCGGGGAAGATTCTGATGGCGGGCGCGGCCGGGCTGATGGTCTCGCGCCGGAGCGCGCTGGGCGCGGCGAAGATTGACTCGGTCGTGCGCGGCGTGGCGTTGGGCGCGCAGAGCTACTCGTTCCGCGACCGCGAACTGGATGCCTGCATTGAAGGCTATCGCACCGTGGGGTTGGGCGAGAGTGAACTCTGGCAGGGCCACGTCGAGCCGCGCAAAATGAGGGGGGCGGATCTGAAGAAATGGCGGCTGGAAACGCCGCTCAGCTTCTTCGAGGACGTGCGCAAGAAGTTTGATGCCGCGGGCGTGCATATCCACGCCTATAACTACAGTTTCCGCCGGGAAATGTCGGAGGAGGAAATTGACCGTGGCTTCGAGATGGCGAAGGCGCTGGGCGTGGGCATCATCACCGCCTCCGCCAACGTCAGCGTGGCGGCGCGCGTGGATAAGTATGCGGCGAAACACAAAATCCGTGTGGGCTTCCACGGCCACGACGCCACCGACAAGCCCGACGAGTTCTCGACGCCGGAGACTTTTGCGCGCGCCATGCAAGGCGCTTCCGAATACATCTGCATCAACCTCGACATCGGCCACTTCACCGCCGCGAACGGTGATGCGGTCGAATACATCAAGGAGCATCACGACCGCATCGTGACGCTGCACATCAAGGACCGAAAGAAGAATCACGGCGCCAACCTGCCCTTCGGCGAGGGCGAGACCCCCATCGGTCCCGTGCTGCGCCTGCTGCGCGACCAGCGCTGGAAGATCAACGCCAACATCGAGTACGAATACGGCGAGGAAACGAAAGGCCTCGACACCATCGCCGAAGTTAAGAAGTGTTACGAGTATTGCCGCAAGGCGCTGGAGGCGTGATCGCAGCGCCTCTTGTGGTTGCAGGCGTCGAGTCCCGCGCCCGAATTTCACG
Organism: uncultured Acidobacteriota bacterium; assembly: GCA_964613505.1. Taxonomy (GTDB): domain Bacteria; phylum Acidobacteriota; class Terriglobia; order UBA7540; family UBA7540; genus CAZTHM01. The sequence continues at coordinate 2,472 of CAZTHM010000237.1, forward strand.
CCGCTCAATTTGCCCCGACTGGACACCTTCAGGCAGAGGGATTTCGGGGCGCTCCGACCACTAGCATAGCGCCATCAGCGACTAGCGGCTTGGACGGTCCCAGCTGCCTCCGCGCTCGCGGCGACGGCAACCCGCCTGCGGACTTCGGTGCGGAGGAGGTCGGCTTGTGGAGAGCTGAATCCCAAAGGACGCAGGAAATCCTCCTTCGCCAGACGGGCGCGCATGATGCCGCGGGGCGAGTGGCTGTTCGTGCCCAGCAGCAGGTGCCCGATCTCGTGCGCCATGACGTACCCCAACGTCGAGGCGCGCGAGTAACCGAGCTGACTGGAGAGTGCCTCAACACGCTGATAAAACACACTGGCGACGAGGCTCGGACGCTCATCGGTGGAGACGGCCGCGAACCCGAAGACGTCACCGTTGAGCGGCACTTGTGCCGCCATCGCCTGGGGGAGAATCCGGAGGGCCAGCTCGGTGGCGGTGAACGCCTGCGCGCACACTGCCTCGGTGGGGCGGCCTTTGGGTGGGCAATCAACCCAGATGGTCTCGATACCAGTCTCGTCCAGAATCGCTGCCGCCTCGCGCTTGGCCTGGGTGAGAATCTTGGGCGCCACCTGGGCATAGTCTTGAACACGGAGCGAAATTCTCAACCTTGGCCCTGCACTGATCTGCGGTCGATCCTTGGCAAACCCTGCCCCGCTCAGCATGACCAGAAAACCGAGTGCCATCGAAACCCTCAGCCCCCAGCCCCCTTCCGTTCTTCCCGAATCCCGAATCCCGACTCCCGAATCCCGTCCTACCATGTCGGCCACCTCCGCGAATCGCGCGATGGCGCCGACTTTTGTTCAGGTCAAAAAGCGAGTCCATGCACAGCGGTTGAACTGGGGTTGAATTGCTGTTGACCTGCTAACGCGCTGGGAGAGCGAGGGTTAGGCGAAGAGTTGACCGCGACGGCCGGCCTTTGACCGCCGGTTTGAAGGTGGTACACTCAGGCCAACGTCGGGGGCACGCCATGCCTGATTCCTCCCCACGATCGCGCGTCATGCGTTTCGGAGTCTTCGAGGTTGACCTGCGAGCCGGAGAACTTCGCAAAGGTGGCCTGAAGATCAAGCTGCAAGAGCAACCCTTTCAAATCCTGGCGATGCTGCTGGAGCATCCGGGCGAAATCATCACGCGCGAGGAGATTCAGAAAAAGCTGTGGAGTGAAGATACCTTCGTGGACTTCGAGCACAGCCTCGCCACGGCTGTGAAAAAGCTGCGCGAGGCGCTGGGGGATTCGGCGGACAATCCCCGCTTTGTCGAGACGCTGCCCCGGCGCGGGTATCGCTTCATCGCGCCGGTGGACGTATGGGCAATTCACGAATTGCCCCCAGCGGGAACGGCGGCCCCTGTAGCCGCGGTCAGCGCCCGCCCCGACACAGTCGGGGACCGCCGAACCGGATCGGCGCTCACAGAGCGCCGCTACAGCGCGCGGTGGATAATCGCAATGCTGGCTGTCGTCGCAACGGCCGGTGCGGGAGTCACGTGGTGGCTCACGCGCTCGCCCAAGCCTGCACCGGTACCGACCCTCACTCGCCTGACCTCGGATTCCGGTCTGACGACCGACCCGGCCCTTTCGCCCGACGGGAAGCTCCTCGCCTACGCCTCGGACCGCGCCGGAGAGGGAAACCTCGACATCTACGTGAAACAGGTAGGCGGCGGCGAGCCGCTGCGGCTGACGCGCGATCCGGCCGACGAGCATGAGCCGGCGTTTTCGCCCGACGGCACGACGATCGCCTTCCGCTCCGAGCGCGAGGGCGGGGGTATCTATGTCGTTTCGGCGCTGGGCGGCCCGGCCCGAATCATTGCCCCGGAAGGACGGCGACCGCAGTTCTCTCCCGATGGAAAGTGGATCGCGTACTGGGTCGGCGGTATCGGCGGAGCGAGCTTGAATGTCCGCGACAGTGCTCGTATTTATGTAGTCGCCTCTGCCGGAGGAGCGCCCCGGCAGTTGCAATCCGATTTTGTGGCAGCCGTATTTCCGATCTGGTCGCCGGACGGAACCCACCTGCTGTTCCTCGGCAGCCGGGACGAGAAGCTTCCGCAGGAACAGGGCATCGACTGGTGGGTTACGGCGCTCGATTCGGGGGCAGCGATAAAGACGGGAGCACTCGAAGCGACCCGCCAGACCGGCCTCGCTGGCCCCCTCCCGGGCTATCCTTGGGTTCTGCTCGCGGCCGCCTGGCAGCCGGCAGGCGATTCGCTGGTCTTCTCGGCACGTTCCGGCGACACCACGAACTTGTGGCGGATCGGCATATCGCCGAAGACCTGGAAGGTTTCCGGCCCGCCGCACCACCTGACCTCCGGCACGACGATTGAAGGGGCCCCGTCGGCCGCTTCAGGCCCCGGCGGTACCGTTCGCGTGGCGTTCGCGTCTCTGACCGAGAATCCCGACATCTGGAGCCTGCCGATCGAAGCGAACCAAGGCAAAGTCGTGGGTGAGATCGAACGATTGACCTCCGACGCTGGCGCCGATTTTGACCCGGCACTTTCCCCGGACGGGAGCAAGCTGGTTTGGATTTCGTCCCGCTCGGGGAGTCAGGAAGTCTGGATGAAGGACCTGCGGAACGGCGAGGACTCCGCCCTCACGGCCAGCCGCTGGAACAAATATGAACCCAGTTTCTCTCCGGACGGTTCCAGGGTAGCGTTCGGCGAGGTCACCAAGGCCGGGGCATGGAACTTATATCTTGTTCCGAGCGTGGGTGGTACACCGGAAATGATCGCCGAGGGTTGCGCCCTGTTGAGCGGCTGGACCTCGGACGGAAAACGCGCCCTTTGCAATCCTCTTGACGGCCACGTGTACCTGCTGCACCTCGCCTCCCGCCGTAAGACCAGCTTGCTCGATCGTCCCGGCCACTGGCTGTGTTGCGGCGCCTTTTCGCCGGACGACCACTGGATCACGTTCTTCGACGGTACTTCCGTGCGCGACTATGTGGTGCCCTTTCAAGGCGAAGTCCCGATTGGGGAGAGCGAGTGGATGGACATGGGTGGCCACTACTGGTCTCCTGATGGCAAATTGGTTTACGGCTTTTCGGACCGTGACGGTTTTCTCTGCATCTGGGCACAGCGCCTCGACGCCGCCACAAAGCGGCCCGTCGGACCGCCTTTCGCGGTCTTTCACTCCCACAACGCGCGAATCTCGCTGGCGAACCAAGCCGAGGTAGGGTTTTCCATCCGCCGCAAAAGGATGGTGTTCAACATGGGCGAGCGCGCGGGCAACATCTGGATGGCAGAATGGAAAGAGCGCTGACGAAATGACAGGGTAGACGGTGCGCCGCTATCCAATTTGAAGTGAAGCTCCGACCCGCGCTTCCAGGACCTCCTGCGCCGCATGAATTTCCCGCCATAAAAACAGTGGACAGTAAATAGTGGACAGTGGCCAGTTGTCCTTCGTCCTTTGTACTTTGTGGGCGCAGGGGAAGGGCGCGGTGGGACTTTTTTCTCTTGACATTTGGAGAGAGATGTGCTAGAGTGTTAGGCTACTATATGGCTCACGCGGGAGCGGGACCCGGGCGTGGGGGGAGAGGGGCAGGATGCGAGGGCGCGGTTTTCGCTGGAGGGTTCACTCAGTATGAACTGGAGGGCAATAAGTCGGAACGCGCGCCAGGATGAGGGCATTCAAAGGGATTGTTTTTTGGCAAAAACAAAGCTGCTCCCCTATTGAAACCAAAGGACTTGGTCAAAACTGAGGTTCAAAAAAGCGCTAAAACAAAGCTAGATTTGGAAGCGAATTGAGCCGAATTCTGGCGCTCCGAAACGGATCCCGGCGGCGTGAGGGCCGCGAAGGGTGCGAATGATGAAAATGCAAAACCGAACCATTCAGGTTATTGAAAACAA
>CAZTHM010000238.1:0-6315 GCA_964613505.1 uncultured Acidobacteriota bacterium
GGAGGGGGGATGGGGCAGGCTCTTTCTCAAACAGAACTACGGCACGGCGGAAGAGCCACTGCCTTATGTCTGGCAGCCGGTTTCTGTGGAGCCGAAGTACAGTCTTATGCCGCTGTTTTTGGGCACGCTAAAGGTCACCGTCATCGCGATGCTGTTCGCAGTGCCCTTCGCCGTGGGGGCAGCGGTATTCACGGCTGAATTCGCGCCAACCTGGCTGAGGGAAGTCATCAAGCCGGTGGTGGAACTCCTCGCCGGATTCCCCTCCGTGGTGCTGGGTTTCTTCGCGCTCATTGTGCTCGCGTCCTGGTTGCAGGACGCGTTCGGTTTCGACTACCGCCTCAACGCCGTGAACGCCGGGATTGCGCTGGGGCTGGCGGTGATTCCCATTATCTATACGGTTTGCGAAGAAGCCCTTGGTTCGGTACCGCGACGGCTCCGAGAGGCTTCCATGGCATTGGGGGCGACGCGCGCCGAGACGACACTGCGAATCGTATTGCCCGCCGCCCTACCCGGCATCTTTGCCGGCATTGTCCTGGGCTTTGGGCGGGCTATCGGCGAGACCATGATCGCCCTGATGGCCTCGGGCAACGCCGCCATCACTTCCGGGAGCTTCACGGAATCCGTTCGGACTCTTTCTGCCTCGATCGCCGCGGAGCTCGCGGAAGTGGTTTTCGGCAGCCCTCACTACCGCGTTCTCTTTTTCATCGGGATGCTGCTTTTCCTGTTTACCCTTGCCATCAACAGCTTGGGCGCCTGGGTTATCGGCCGCTGGCGCCGGAAACTCGCTGGAGTCGTTTGACGTGAATCTTTTCTGGCGCTACCAATTCGACCGCTCGCTCCGCTGGATGACGGCGCTGGCCGCGCTCAGCATCCTCCTCATTCTCGCCATTCTGATCGGGCAGATCGCTTATCACGGCTGGTCGAAAGTCAGTTGGACGTTTCTTTCCGCACCACCCACCAAGGGGATGACGGAAGGGGGCATCTTCCCGGCCATCTTCGGTACGGCAGCGCTGGTCATCATCATGACGGTCTTTGTCGCGCCGTTCGGCGTGATGACTTCGATCTACTTTTCTGAATACGCTGACCGGAATTCCTGGACCTACAAATTGGCCCGCCAGGCGGTCAATAACCTGGCGGGAGTGCCGTCGATTGTCTTCGGGTTGTTCGGGTTAGGGTTCTTCGTCCAGTTTGTGGGCAGGCAAATGGATCGGACGCTGTACGGCGGTGCGCTCCATTACGGCCAGCCCGCGATCCTCTGGGCGGCCCTGACGCTGGCCGTTCTGACTCTGCCCGTGGTCATTGTCAGCGTCGAAGAGGCGTTACAGGCGGTCCCGCAAAGCTATCGGGAGGCGAGCTATGCGCTCGGCTCGACGAAGTCGCAAGCGATCTTCCGGGTGGTGTTGCCGCATGCGCTCCCGGGCGTGCTGACGGGCGCCATTCTGGCCATTAGCCGCGCCGCGGGCGAAGTGGCGCCGATCCTTTTCGTCGGCGCCGCTTACTATTTACCCTACCTTCCCTCGAAGCTGAACGACCAATTCATGGAGCTGGGCTATCACATCTTCATCCTCTCCACCCAATCGCCCGATGTGGATGCGACCAAACCGCTGCTTTATGCGACGGTCTTTGTGTTGCTCGGGCTGACTTTCTTTTTGAATGTCATTGCCATCCTCATGCGGGCGCGAATGCGGCTTTCCCAACGGAGCGTGTAATGGTGACTACCGCTGCCGACCGTGAATTTCCGCTCTTGCGGACCGAAGTTCGAGAAAAAACAACGCCGGTTCCGGAGAAGTTCGAAGTCCGGGTTCGCGCCCAGGGCTTCAGTTTCTGGTATCGGGACCGGCAAGCTTTGAACGCCATTTCTCTGGAGATCTATTCTCGCAATATTACAGCGATTATCGGACCCTCCGGGTGCGGAAAATCCACGTTTCTGCGTTCCTTAAACCGTATGAACGACCTGATTCCCGGGGTGCGCACGACCGGCGAGATCCTGCTGGACGGTCAGGACCTTTTCGCTTCGGACGTGGATGTGGTGGCTCTCCGCCGCCGCGTCGGCATGGTGTTCCAGCAGCCCAACCCTTTCCCCAAATCCATTTTCGAGAATGTCGCGTACGGCTTGCGGATTAACGGCCTGGCTGCGAACGCCGGCGAACGCGCCGCGCGCGTCGAGGAGGCGCTGAAACAGGCGGCACTTTGGGACGAGGTCAAGGACCGGCTGCACAAGAGCGCCCTGACCCTTTCGGGCGGCGAGCAACAACGCCTCTGCATCGCCCGCGCCCTGGCGGTTCGCCCGGAGGTCCTTCTGATGGACGAGCCCGCCTCCTCCCTGGACCCGATTTCCACCGCCAAGATCGAGGACTTGATTTTCGCGCTCAAGACCCAGTATACGATTGTGATTGTCACGCACAACATGCAGCAAGCGGCGCGCGTGAGCGATTTCACTGCGTTCTTGTTGCAAGGGGAATTGATCGAATGGGGCGAGACACCCCGGCTGTTCAAGACTCCGTCGGACAAGCGAACCGAAGACTACATCACCGGCCGCTTTGGTTAAGGCGCCGGCCCGGGACGGTCTTCCGGGGCGGCCCTACGAAGCGTCGGAGCGGAGCAATATGAAACATTTCCAGGAAGAACTCGGTGACCTGAAGCATCGTCTGTTGGAGATGGGCGGCTTGGTTGAGTCGGCGATCTATCGCAGTGTCCTCGCCGTAGTGGAAAAGGACGCAGAACAGGCTCAACAGGTGCTGAAGAACGAGGCGCGAATCAATCAGATGGAGATTGAAATCGATGAATTCGCCACCCGCCTTTTGGCCACGCAGCAACCCATGGCCGCCGACCTGCGCTTTCTCACCGCCGCCATCAAAATCAACAGCGACTTGGAACGCATGGGCGACTTGGCGGTCAACATCGTCGAGCGTGCCCTTTCCCTGATGCACGAACCGGTCATCGGTCCGGCCATCGACATTCCGCAGATGGCCAAGCTCACCGAATCGATGGTGCGCAAGAGCCTTGATTCTTTTGTCCGCGGCGACTCAGACCTGGCTCGAACGGTCCTTCTCTCCGACGATGCCGTTGACGACCTCCGCGACACCATCTACGAAGAGTTGCTGAGCTTCATGCAGAAGGATCCTTCCAACGTGCGCCCCGGCGTCAACCTCATGTTTGTCGCTCGCAGCCTGGAGCGTGTCGCTGATCACGCCACCAACATCGCCGAAGATGTCTTGTTTCTGGTTCAAGGAGTGGAAGTCCGTCACCACGCTAATCTCAAACCGTAGGCTTGCCGAGTCGGTTACGCCACACCGGCTTCCAGCAAACAACCCCTTCCTGGTCTGGATACGAGCGCCGGAGGTGGCTGCTTGCGAAATTCCTCACCGATCGCTGAAATTTGCATCGCTGCACCTTCGGAAGAAATAGGATAAACTTGCGCCCGGTTGTCATCATCATCCGCGGGTCGTTGTGCCGCGAAGGAGACGAAAATGGCAGGAATGAAGGATTCACTGAATCGCCGAGAGTTCATGAAAGGTGTGGCCGCCGTGAGCGCCGCCCTGGGGCCAGCGGGCCAGGCGCTCGCCGCCGGGGGAAGGGTTCCCAGCCCGAACGACCGCATCAACGTCGCATTCATCGGCGTGGGCGGGCGAGGCAGAGGTGTGGCCCGCGATTACCGCAAGATCGCGCAGAAGACCGGCCAATGCCAGATCGTCGCCGTCTGCGATGTCTACCAGAAGCGCGTCACTCTGAACAAGCAGGAGTTTCAGTGCGACGGCACGCTCGACTATCGCGAGATCCTCGGCCGCAGCGACGTGGACGCGGTCGTTATCGCCACTCCCGACCAGTGGCACGCGAAGATCGCGCTCGAGGCGATGGATCGCGGCAAGGACGTCTATCTCGAGAAGCCCATGACCCACACCATCGAGGAGGCCCGTCAACTGGTGGAGAAAGTGAAGGAGAAGAGCCGCGTGTTGCAGGTCGGCTCGCAGACCACCTCCGCCGATCAGTGGCACAAGGCGCGCCAGGTCATCGCCGAGGGCCGCATCGGCCAGATGATCATGAGCCAGGGCTCCTATCACCGCAACTCGAAGCGAGGCGAGTGGAACTATCCCATCGACCCGAACGCCAGCCCCGACGGGAAAGGAGACGACTACGTCGACTGGAAGATGTGGCTGGGCCCCGCCCCGCAGCGCCCCTGGGACCCGGATCGCTTCTTCCGCTTCCGCAAGTACTGGGACTACTCCGGCGGAACCGCCACCGACCTCTTCTATCACGTCGCCGCGCCCCTCAACATCTGCTGGGGCCGGGCGCAGTTCCCCACCCGGGTCATGGCGGGCGGTGGCAACTATGTCTACAAAGATGGCCGCGACGTTCCGGACACCTTCCACCTGATCGGCGAGTACGCGGCGGGGCATTCCGTGGTGCTGACGTCCTCGATGGCGAATTCCCAGCACATTCCCGGCCTGATCCGCGGGCACGAGGGAACCGTGGTGATGGTCGAGCACGGCCAGTTTGAGGAGTCCACTCCCTACATCACCGTGCGGCCGGAGAAACGCGCCATCAGCGACGAATACAAGACGCGCTGGGGCGCCGAGGAAGTTCAGATTCCCGTCGAGCAGGCGGAAGACGACGATCCCACCGGAAAGCACATCGAGAATTTCCTCGAGTGCGTGCGCTCGCGCCAGAAGCCCACGCTGGATGTCGAAACCGGCGCCCGCGCCCAGGTGCTGATTTCCATGTCGGTGCAGTCCTACCGCGAAGGGCGCGTGCTCTACTTCGACGAGGCCACCTGGAAGGTTTCGTCCACGCCGCCCGCGTAACGGCGCGCGAAGCGCCGGTTATTTCAGCAACTCTTGGATGTACGCATTGTCCTGGTCGTCGTGGTGGTCGGTGTCGTCGCCGAGATTGTAGCGATACCGATATGCATTGCCGAGCGCGACCGGCCGGTGCATCCAGTTCGTCGGGTCAGTCCAGAGAACAGTCCGGTCTCCCATGGCTTTGACGAGATCCTCCAGGTCCCAGCGCAGCGCAAAGGCGGGAATCACGGCATCGAAGATGTCGGTGTTGATGGTGTTTTCCAGAGCCGCCCGCAGACTGTAGGGTGTTCGGTCCAGCCAGATCTTGCCGATCCGTGGGTCAACGGCCGCCGCCAGCAGAACCCAAATTCCTTTCACGGCCCGGGCCGTGGCGCGAATCGAGGTTGGATCAACATCGTCGCGCGCTGCCAGAACATCCACGCCACGCAGGATGTCATGCGCGCGCATCGCTGGCAAGTTGCGCCCGATCTGGTTGGCGCGTGAGTTGGTTAGCCAATCCCCGAGGAAGGGCCGGTTGTCGTATCCCGCAGGAGAGTCGCGCGGCTCCAGTTCGAGGACCACGCGCCCCGCCTTGGCCATTCGTTCCGCGATCGAGCCGGTCGAGGGAATCCACGGGTTGCTGGTCTTGTCCGCCACCATCAGCACGGCCGGTTTCCGCCCGGCGGGGGAGGCGGGGACGTAGAGCTTTCCTTCGATTTCCACTCCCGGCTCGCTTTCGAACTTGATGCGCAGGCGGCGAATATTCTCGACGTTCGATTCCTCGAGCACCGTGACCGGCGGCGCGGTGCCAGCGGACGGAATCTGCAAACGACGCAGCTCGGCGAGAAGTTCGGGGATCGTGCCTTGCCGCTTCTTGGCGCGAAAATCGTCCAGGATGAGTTGATAGAGCTTGCGGCTGCCCGGCTCATCCTCGACGTGGCCGGTGCGCGTGACGAGAAGTTCGTGATTGGGGTGCAGTTTCACCGGCTGCTCGTGAGGGTCACCCTTGTCGTCTTTCAGCCAGCGAATAAACCACTCATAGACGGCTTCGCGGCTGACGAGCGGCGTGCCGTGCGGCCCCGGCCCGACGAAAAAGGCAACCTTGTCCTCGGCGCCGTAGATTTTGTACCAGCGGCGGGCATCCTCATAGGTGAGCTTGACGCCCGGCGGGGTGAAGTAGTCTTCCTCGGTGGCCTGAATCAGCCAGGGTGTTGGGGCGGACAATTCCACAAAGTCCGCCGTGTCCAGACCACTGGCGAGGAAATTGGGCCAACTCATTTCGGAATCGGGATCAGGGCCCGCGAAGAGCAGCCGGTAGGAAGTGGGAAAACAGGCGGGGACAACCGCCTTGATCCGCGAATCGAGAGCGCTGATGAACGTCGTCGTGGCTCCGCCGCCCGAGCAGCCTGCGGCCCCGATGCGATCGGGGTTCACGTCGGGTCGGCTCACGAGATAGTCGAGGGCGCGCTTCGCGTCCCAGACGAAATAGCGAGCCACGCTCTCACCCACCAGAATGCTCTGCGCGCCCGCGTGCAGG
>CAZTHM010000239.1:0-671 GCA_964613505.1 uncultured Acidobacteriota bacterium
CATGCGCGGTCTCGGTGGGGTGCGTGTGGTCGGGGTAGAAAACGCCCGGGCCGTCTTCCCATACGTAAGTGTGCGTGAAGCCTTCGGCGTGCAACTGGCTTTCCCATTCCTTTGTGTTCATGGAAGTTGCGTCAAAAGGAAGGAAAGAGGGGAATGTGGCCCTCGCGGACTGTCTCGGCAGCGCTCATCAAAGATTCGCGGATGTCTTCACGTTCGAGGTCTGGGTAGGCTTTCAGGATATCATCCTCGGTTATGCCGTCAGCAATCATGCTCACCACGGTGGCCACAGGAATTCGCGGCCCGCGAACGCACGGAACCCCACCCATCTGGTCGGGATTGACGCTAATGCGCTGAAACCTCATTTACGTGGGCCTCCACGGCCTCTGCCTCACCTCGTCTCCACTTATATTCTAGCAAACTGCCAGAAGGAAATCCTCTGAATACGCCGGCCACCTACGCCACCGGCTGGGCGAAGTAGGCGGGATACGTGCGCTTATAGGGTTTCTTCTCGCGGTAGGAGCGAGCGAGTTCCAGATAAATGCCGAGGTCGCGGTCGAGGTCGGACTGCGTGCCGTCGAAGTAGAAGTTGCGGATGGGAATGCCGCCGTAGTCCTTACTAAGTTTGGGGTAGATTGACTCGCTGACGATGCCGTTCATGCAGGTGAACGGGC
>CAZTHM010000239.1:682-6301 GCA_964613505.1 uncultured Acidobacteriota bacterium
TTGGCGAGGTAGGCCGCCTTGCCAACACTCAGCACCATTTCGCCCAGCGCGCCGTTCGACGGCAGGTAAGGCCACGCGAGGTCAAGGACTTCCCGGACATCCGGCTCCTCGTAGCCGACAAAGTCCGCATGGAAAGGCTTGGTCAACGCGTGCTCATCGGCATGCTGGAAGTGAGCCCGGATCTTGGACTTCAGCATGTCCAAGGAGATGCCCTTCCCGCACAGTTTCAGTTTCCGTACCTCGTCGGCATTCGTGTAGGCGACCCATTCCGCGATGTGGCTCAACAAGGCTTCCGCGCCGAATCCTTCCAGCCGTCGCACCAGATCCTCGTTCGAATAGGTGTTCAGGCGGCAGAAAATCTCTCCCACCACACCAATCAGCGGCACCTCCGGATCATAATGTGCCGGGACGCGCCGGTAGCGTTCTCGGGCGCGGTGAATCGAGGCGACGAGCGATTCGAGCTGGCAGGCCGGATCAGCGCAGCTTGACTCCAGGGTCTTGCAGAAATCCTCCAGGCTTTCCTGGAAGACTTGGTCAGCGGTTCCGGGCACCGTCTCGTAGGGCCGCGTTTTCAGCCGAGCGCGTGAGAGAACATCGCCTCCGACCAACGCGCGCCATGCGCCGCGCGTGAAAGCTCCACCCAGATCCCCCAGATCGGCATAGCCATTGTCGCCAGTGGGCGAGAGGACTTGAACGTCAGGCCAGCCCGCTTCCTTCAAGACCTTGCGCAAGTAGGGCGCGTACTGGCCAAAGCGGCATGGCCCCTCGGCCGTAGGCATGAAGAATACGGTCTGCTTGGAATTGAAACCCGGCTGCTCGACGACGCGCAGGAAGTCACCGACCGTTACGATGGCCGGGTAGCACTCGTCGCCATTCGAGAACTTCCGGCCCAGCTCGCGCGTGCGCTCGTTGGAAGGCGGCGTGGGTTCCGCTTCGATTCCCAGCCAGCGAAAGACGTGTGCGAAGGCCAGCGAGCTGCCGTCCGGCATGCGCGGGATGAACACCTTCTTCCCCGCCAGGGGGTTTTCCGGGCCGGCCTTGCGGGTTACATGACGGTGGCGGAAGCCTGGCATCGCAGGAATCCTTTGCTATCGAGAAACGCCTCGCAGCGGGTGATGAACCCGGCGTCGTTGGAGTGTCCGTCGAACTGCAGGATGAGCGACGGTTTGCCGGCCGCGTCATCCAGAAACGACTTGATGTAGGAATCGGGCCCACACTTGAAGTTGGTGATGTACACCGGATGCAGGTTGATAAAGCGACGCGCAATCCGCGCCGCGGCGAGGATACGCCGTCCCGAGTTCCAATACATATTCGGATTGACGTCCGTAATGTCCTCGAGTTCGACTTGCAGGAAGTCGAGCGGCACTACGTTGACCCCGTAGAGGGCGCGCAGCTTGCGCGGGATGTCGCAGTTCACGCTCCGGTCGTAGATGTTGTAAGCCCGGCCGAGGAGCACAATCCCCGGCTCACCCGTTTCGATGAGCCGGCGCAGCGCGTCGGAACCAGCCTCGAGAACCGCGTCGGTGAAGACGCCCTGCGCCGCGTAGGCGGCTGTAACCGCTCGGTCGCTCTTGCGCCGCGAGATTCCGAGCTTCTCTTTAGCGAAGGCTCCCAGCTCCTTTTCCACGTGCTTCCGGCCGAAGCGGAAATAGACCGTCGGCGCGAGCAGTTTTTCGCGCGCCGTCTCGAATTGCGGAACGGCGCGCATCACGAAGGGCAGCGTCTGATTCCATGGACAGAGGTGCGATTCAACCTTGCATTGGTTGGCCTCGTAGTTTACGGCGTTCGGAACCAACACGTAGTCCGCGCCCTTTTCGAGCAACTGCATCACGTGGCCATGAGCCACCTTGACCGGGAAGCACGGCTCAGCCACGGTCAATTCTTCCCCGGCCATGGTAATCTTCCGATCCGTCGCCGTGGAAGTGATGACGTCAAAACCGAGTTCCTGAAAATAGGCGCACCAGAACGGGAAGCGGTCGTAAAAAAACATGGTGCGCGGGATGCCCACTGTTGACTTCTTGCCCGAGGGAGGAATCCAGGTTTCTTCCAGCAGCCTGTCGCGGTACTCAATCAAGTCTTCAATCACCGGCTGGCGGTCGGTGCGCGCCCGCTTGCGGAACTTGTCGGAGCACTTGTCACCCCAGTAGGTCTTTTGCCCCTCGATGTTGAATTCCTTCATGTCGCAGAAGTTCGAGCAGGCGTGGCAGACGAAGTCGCGGGTAGTGAAATTGACTCCGTAGAGCGAGTATCCGCGGAAGCGGCTCGGCTGGCCGGCTTTGCGCATGCGGTCGCGCGCAATGAGCGCCATGCCGATGGCCCCGATGACGCCGTTGTGCGGCGGCACAATGATGCGCTTGCCCAGAATCTGCGAGAACGCCGCGGCGACGGCGTCGTTATAGGCCGTGCCACCCTGGAAAAAGATCACGTTGCCGATCTTGCGGCCACGCACCACGCGGTTGAGATAATTCAAGGCGACCGAATAGGCCAAGCCCGCGCAGAGGTCGCCGACTTCCGCGCCCTTGAGCATCAGCCCCGTGACGTCGCGTTCCATGAAAACCGTGCAGCGCTCACCGAGCCGCGCCGGGCTGGGGGAAGCCAGCGCCATTTTGGCGAATTGCTGCTTAATGGAAACCCCCAGTTTCTCGGCTTGTTCCTGCAGGAAAGAGCCTGTCCCTGCCGCGCAAGCCTCGTTCATGGTGAAGTCCACGACGACACCGTGGTTTATAGAAATGAACTTCGAGTCCTGGCCGCCGATTTCGAAGATGGTGTCCACCATCTCCATGTCAAGCCTCTGACAGACATGCGTGGCGCCGGTCTTGTGGGCGGTGATTTCGTCGTTGACGGTGTCAGCGCCTACGAGCTCCCCGATTAATTCGCGTCCTGAACCTGTTGTGCCCACTCCACGGATATCGAGTTTGTCGCCCAGCTCGGCTTCGATTTCCTGGAGCCCGCGGTCCACGACCTCGATGGGGCGGCCTTCGGTGAAGAGATAAATTTCCTTCAGCAGGTTCCCTTCGGCGTCGGTCACCACCAGGTTGGTGCTCACCGAACCCACGTCGATACCCAGATAAGCCGGAATCTTTTCGCCCGGGGAGAGCCTTGGCAACACCGGAGGCTGCACCTGCTCGCGCAAAAGAAGCACATTCGACATCGAAAGCGCGTCGGAGCAGGCGAAACTCTTCTTGGTCGCGGCGTGCTGCTGGAGCTGATGGATCGTCTTGAAGGAGCGCTTGCGGAATTCCTCCGCCTCGAACATCGCCGCGCCCATGGCGCCCAGCCACGCGTAGTGCTCCGGAACAATAAAATCCTTCTCCTCCAGCTTGAACGCCTGGCGCAGCGCGTCGCGCACGCCCTGGTTGACCGCCACCGCACCAATGAAGGCAACGGGTGGAACGACCTGACGGCCTTTTACAATGGCTGACTTGAAGTTGCGCGCCACGGCGTCACACAGGCCGCGCAGGATTTGATCTGTGGAATAGCCCTTCTGCTGCGCGTGGATCATATCGGTCTTGGCGAAGACCGAACAGCGGCCCGCAATGCGCGCCGCGCAATTCGCCCCGCAGGCTACCGGCCCAACTTCCTCAACGGTATACAACAATCGCGAAGCCTGCTGGTCGATGAACGAGCCCGTTCCCGCCGCGCAGTCGCCACTCGTCTCGTAGTCCACGATGCCGAGGTATTTCGACTTCGCGGTCGGCTCCAGGCGCAGGTACTTTGACGACTCACCGCCCATCTCGAAGACCGAGCGGACTTCGGGGTAGAATGTGCGCATGCCCTTGGCGATAGCGCGAAATTCATTTTCAAAATAAATCCCGAGGATTTTCGCGATGAGCTGGCTGCCGGAACCGGTCACCCGGATGCCTTCCACGCTTTCCTCCGGGACCGTTTCGTACAGTTCCTTCAGCAGGTCGAAGGTCGATTGGATCGGACTGCCCTGAATCCTCCGGTAACGGGAGAGCACCAACGGCCGCCCCCCAAAAGGACTCGATGGGGGAAACTCCCCGGCCAAGTAGGATGGCGACTTCTGAGTGAGGGATTCGAGCCGGGGCTTGTCCGTCTCAGCTCCGATGGCAGCGAGCTTTAGACTGACGGCCCCGATGTCCAACCCGATGTTAATGCTCATGAATACCCTCAGTTGGGCGGCCGGTGCCTCAGAACCCCTTGCCAACCGGCTCCGGGCTCCAGGCTGACCCAACTTCCTGCGGGGAAAGAGGGCTGGGTGAAAACACCCCACCCTAGACGTGCGCTAGGGATGTTGGCAAGTGGGATTCCGAAGCAGGATGCTATCTCCACCAAATGTCCGAACGGAGGTGGTTTTCGGAGTAATTGTCCGTCGAAAAGGGTAAAATTGTCCGTTTTGGCCTCAAAGTGACAGTTTCCAACTCTCCTCGTGCCGCCCGCCAATCGAGGTGCCGTCCGGATGACGCCTCCTCCCAGGGCCACGGCTCAACGAGTACCCCAACACGAGGAGTTGCCCTGCCGATGGTTTGGGGCTTAAGCTCTCCTCATCTGAATGTGGGAGGCTGGTTTTGAACATGGAACTTATCGACAAGGTCGCGGTAGTTACCGGCGGGACGCGCGGCATCGGCTACTCGATAGCCGAAGCGCTGCTGGCGGAGGGCGCCAAGGTATTCATCTGCGGGCGGGACGGCGCAGTTTTGAAGAAGGCCCTCGAGGTCCTGGGCCGGGACGGGAAGGATCGCGTGGATGGATCGGTGGCGGACGTTCGCCATTACGATGATTGCCGCCAACTGATCCACGCGGCGGCGGAGCGATTCGGGGGACTCGATATTCTGGTCAACAACGCCGGCGTCGGCATCATGAAACCCGTCGACCAACTCACTCCGGAAGAGTGGGACGCGACGATTGAGACAAATCTCTCCGGCGTCTTCTATTGTTGTCGCGAAGCCATTCCGCTCATGCGCCAGCGCGGAGGCGGATATATCTTCAACATCTCGAGTTTGGCGGGAGTCAATGCCTTTCCCGGCGGCAGCGCCTACAACGCCTCCAAGTTCGGCCTCAACGGTTTCAGCGAAGCGATGATGCAGGATATCCGCTACGACGGCATCCGAGTCAGCTATATCATGCCGGGCAGCGTCGATACCGACTTCGCTGCCGCCCCCGGAAGCAAATCCCGCGAGACCTGGAAACTCACCGGCGAGGACATCGCCAAAGCCGTCATCGATCTCTACAAGTTTCCGAAATCGGCTCTCGCCAGCCGTATCGAAATGCGGCCCTCACAACCGCCACGGAAGAAGTAGTGACGACACTTAGCGGTGGGACTTCAACTTCGCCTTCTCCACGAGGATACGAGTTGATTCGGCCCGCTTCACTAGGGCCTCCAAGGCTAATCGGACAGTCGCAGTAATCCCAAGCCCTGACACCTTCATGGCGCGGCGCAGGAGATCCTCAGGAATCCAAACGGTTACCTTCACCATTCCTGGCTTGGGCATTGGTCCTCGTAATAATCCATCGGCGGTCCCGCGCCGCTACTCGAGGGGAATCTCATTCAGCACGTCGTCCCAATGTTGCTCGGTGATCTCCCAGCGGCGTTTCTCCTGCTGGTCGTGCTCGGCGGTGTTCGGGTAGAGCGAGCGGATGATTTCCGGCTCGCGATGG